>JBBRHC010000126.1:0-9668 GCA_038223295.1 Opitutales bacterium | reverse complement strand
ACACATCGCCCGCCGGCGTCGCGTTCGGACTGGTTCGCGCCAAGGGAAAGCGTCGCGCCAGATCGGTGATCACCCCGAGCTTTTCCAGATAGTGGCTCCACGCCGCCGCCCCGCCGTAGGGTGTCAGGCGGTCGCTGGCCGCCGTCACCGCTACCGCGCCCCCAGCGCACTCAAATCGAAATCGCTCCTCCACTTCACCCTCCGGGTGAGCCTCAATAACGTCGTTAAATCACTCATTGGCTACCCTCAATAGCAACTTGCGTTCCTTCCTGCCAAGCCGAACCGCGGCTTATAGGATGATGAGCTTCGGTTAACGCAGATAGTGGGTTTCCACCCCTTCGCGGATGCACGCGACCATGATGTCGGGATAGTAGAAAATGTCGTCGCGATTGATTTCCAAGCGCACCTTGAAGTCACCATGCAGGCCCGGCAGGGACCGCCCCGAAGTCTGGCGTGGATAAACGATAAGATATTGCACGCGCTAAGGTTGTGACGTTCACTCGTGCCGGCCATTGCGTGGATGCGACCACCGATGTACTCATGCCGCACAGACGAGGATTCCTCAAAGCCGAGGTAGTCGGCGACGCTCAGCGTGGTGTCGGGCGACGCGGTCATGGCGCAAGGCTGCGTGGCGACTGGCGGGGAGGCAAGTCCGGCGCACAAAACGAAACCGGACGCGCCGGGTCACGTTTTGGCGGCGCGGACCAGTTTACCCTCGCTCGGGGGAGGGGGGGCGTTTTATACAAGTGCGCTTCACTCGAAAGACATGAAGCACTTCCTCAAAGAGACTGACTTCCAGCCGCACGAAGTCGCTGAAACGTTTGCTCTGGCCCGCGAGCTCAAGGCCAAACGCGGACGTCACACCCCGCCGGTGCTTCAACACCAGACTTGGGCGATGATTTTTTCCAAGGCGTCCACCCGCACCCGCGTTTCCTTCGAGGTCGGCATTCACGAGCTCGGGGGCAATCCGCTTTTCCTCAATAAAAACGACATCCAGCTCGGGCGCGGCGAGTCCATAGAGGACACCGCCAAGGTGCTGTCGCGCTTCGTGCATGGCCTCGTCGTGCGCACCTACGATCACGCCGAGGTCGAGCGCCTCGCCGCCGCCGGCACGGTGCCGGTGATCAATGCGCTCACCGATTTTCTGCATCCCTGCCAGATCTACACCGACGCCTTCACCATGGCCGAGCGCTGGGCGCCGAAGGGTGGCGACCTGCTCGCTTCGCTCAAGGGCCGCAAGATCGCCTTCCTCGGCGACACCGCGTGCAACATGGCCAACTCGTGGATCCTCGGCGCGAATCTCTTCGGCATGAAAATCTCGCTTGCCGGGCCGGCGGGTTTCGAGCCCCCGGCGGAATTCAACGCGTTTCTCGCTAAAGAGGGCTTCGCGGGCGGGTATGAGTTCACCACCGATCCGTTCGAGGCGGTGAGGGACGCCGACGTGGTCTACACCGACGTTTGGGTCAGCATGGGCAAGGAGGAGGAGTCGAGGCAGCGCATCGCGCTGATGGCGCACTACAGTGTCAGCGCGGAGGTCTTCGCCGCCGCCAAGCCCGACGCGCTCTTCATGCACTGCCTGCCCGCCCACCCGGGCGAGGAAGTGCAGCAAGCCGTGCTGGACAATCCGCGCTCCATCATTTTCGACCAGGCGGAAAACCGTCTGCACGTGCAAAAGGCCATCATGGCCGTGCTGGCCAACTCCAAGGTTCGCGCCTAACTTATCCTTCTTTCCCTATGAAAATCGTCCTCGCTTACTCCGGTGGTCTCGACACTTCCGTCATCGTCAAGTGGCTGAAGGAGACCTATGACGCCGAGATCGTCACCTTCGCCGCCGACGTCGGCCAAGAAGAAGAGCTTAACGGCTTGGATAAAAAGGCCCGGGCCACCGGCGCCACCAAGCACCACACCCTCGACCTCGTCGAGGAGTTCGCCCGCGACTACATTTTCCCCATGGTCCGCGCCAACGCGATCTACGAGGGCCAATACTACCTGGGCACCTCCATCGCCCGCCCCCTGATCGCCAAGGCCCAGGTGGATATCGCGCGTAAGGAAAATGCGGATACGGTCGCCCACGGCGCCACCGGCAAGGGCAACGACCAGTGCCGTTTTGAACTCACCTACATGGCGCTGGCTCCGGATCTTCAGATCATCGCCCCGTGGAAGATGGAGGAATACCGCGCCCTGTTCCCCGGTCGGGCCGAGATGATCGCCTACTGCGCCAAACACGACATCCCGATCGAGGCCTCGCTCAAAAAGCCCTACTCGATGGATCGCAACCTCCTCCACATTTCCTACGAAGCCGGTATTCTGGAGGATCCGTGGTTCGATCCGACGACCGAAGAAAACAAGGCCATGTTCAAGCTCTCCGTCGCCCCCGAGGATGCGCCGGACGAGGCGGAATACGTCGAGCTCGATTTCGAGAAGGGCGACTGCGTGGCGGTGAACGGCCAGGCTCTCACTCCTGGCGGCGTGATGAAGGCGCTGAACAAGCTAGGCGGCAAACACGGCATCGGCCGCGTCGATCTGGTGGAAAACCGCTTCGTCGGCATGAAGAGCCGGGGCGTCTACGAGACCCCGGGCGGCACCATCCTCATGCAGGCGCACCGCCAGGTGGAGTCGCTCACGCTCGACCGCGAGGTGCTGCACCTGCGCGACGGTTTTATCCCCAAATACGCCGAGCTGGTCTACAACGGCTTCTGGTTCGCGCCCGAGCGCGAGATGCTCCAGGCGATGGTCGACGAGAGCCAGAAATTCGTCTCCGGCACCGTCCGCCTGAAGCTCTACAAGGGCAACATCATCACCTGCGGCCGCAAATCCAGGTTCTCCCTCTACGACGACAAGATCGCGTCGATGGAGGGCGTGCAGAGCTGGTACAACCAAAGCGACGCCACCGGGTTTATCCGCCTTAACGGGCTGCGTCTACGCGCCCGCAAGCTCGCCCAGGGCGGCCCCAGGGTTTGAGCACGGCGAATCACGCGTAACCGAATATCGAATACAAGCCGCGCCCCGTCCGGGCGCGGCTTTTTTTGCGCCCGTCAGCGCAGCTTCGTCAGCAGATCCTCGGCCGGGGAGCCGATGGTGCGCGTGGTCGAGCCCTCGATCCAGCGGCCCTCGATCAAGAGGCGCAGCGGAGTGGCGGGCGCGCCCCGCTCCCCGCTTTGAAAAAGACTCACGAGCAGTTCCAGCGCGCGCCGGCCGATCTCCGATTCCTGCTGGTCGATACCCGACCAGTCGCGGTCAAAGACCCGCGAGAGCGTCGCCAGCGACACGTCTTCGGGCACGCCCCGCCCCGCCGCCTCCAGCCAGCCGCGCACCTCGCTCACGTGACTGACGATGGCGGTGGGCCGATGGCGTTTATACCAGGCCAGGAACGGCTCGCGCGCGCTCGCCATGTTGCGCGGTTCATCGCGGCCCGGAATGGCAAAAAGCGGCATGCGGTGCGTCTCGTCCTGCACCGCCTGGAAAAAATGGTAGGGCGACTCGAAGCTGTGGTTGGCGCGCCGCAGCGTCTCGGTGGCGGCCACCATGCCGATGCGGGCGTGGCCGAGCTTGGCCAATTCTCGCAGCGCCCGCAAAGTGGCGTTGTGCTGGTGGCCGGCCACGACGTGCAAGCGCGGCGCGGCCAGCGAGTGGCCGATGGCCACGCTCGCGAAGGATTCGACGTCGAGGGCCAGCTCCGTGCCCGAGAGCGGCTGCGGCGGGAAGACCAGCCCCCGGATGCCGCGGGCGAGCAGCACCTCGCGCGCTCGCTTGGGCGACATGCCGGGTTCGGCCAACCAGAACTCCTCCAGCTTGAAACCCATTTGGGTGGCGAAGCGGAGCGCGCCTTCGTGGTAGCTCGCGATATTCACCAAGTCGCGACCCTCCTGGCGAACCGGGAAATTGTTGATCCAGGCGAGGGTGGATTGGAACGCGATCGGGGCCTGCTTGCGCCGGTAGTTGCTCAACGCGGTGAGCATGGGATCGGGCGTGTAACCGAGCTCTTTGGCCAAGGCGCGGATACGGGCGCGCTTGGCCGGCTCGACGTAGGTATCGTTCTTCAATGCACGCCAGGCTGTGGAGACGTGGACACCGGCCTGGGCGGCGACTTGTTTTAGGGTGACGCGAGATTCGATCATGCGCGAGGGAGGCGGGGCGAAGGGAAAACGTAGAAACTGAAACAGTTTGCAGGCAAGCGCCTTCGCGCGTGTAAAGCGATGCATTTTGCTCCGCCATACCTCAGGATTCCCCCCCCCACTCTTTTTTATGACTAAAGTCCGCATCGGTATCGTCGGTCTCGGCAACATGGGCTCGGCCCACGCCCAGCAAATCCTCGCCGGTAAAATCAACCGGTTGGAACTCTGCGCGGTCGCCGATACCGACCCGGCAAAACTCACGCGTGTGCCCCAGGTGAAGGGCTTTAAGAGCGCGCCCGAGATGATGGCCTCGGGCCTGATCGACGCCATATTGATCGCGACCCCGCACTACGACCACACCACGATCGGCATCGCCGCGCTCAAGGCGGGTTTGCACGTCATGGTGGAGAAGCCCATCTCGGTGCATCGCGCCGACTGCGAGCGCCTCATCGCCGCCTACACGGGCCGCGAGGGGAAGCAGGTCTTCGCCGCGATGTTTAATCAGCGTACCGACTGTTATTATCAGAAGATTCGCGAGCTCATCCAAAGCGGTGAACTGGGCGAGATACGCCGCGTCAACTGGATCATTACGAATTGGTTTCGCACCCACGCGTATTATGCGTCGGGCGGCTGGCGCGCCACCTGGGCGGGTGAGGGTGGCGGGGTGTTGCTTAACCAGTGCCCGCACAACCTGGATCTTTTCCAGTGGATGTTCGGCATGCCGGTGACGCTCTCGGCCAACTGCTCGATTGGTCGATACCACGACATCGAGGTCGAGGACGACGTCACGGCGACCATGCAATTCGCCAATGGCGCGACCGGCGTATTCATCACCTCCACGGGCGAGGCTCCGGGCACTAACCGGCTGGAAGTCACGGCGGAGCGCGGCAAACTCGTTTATGAAAACGACAAGATCAGCTTTACCCGCAACGAGGTGCCGATGGGCGAGTTTTCCCGGACCACGTCCCAGTCTTTTGCCACGCCCGCGACGTGGGACATCACTGTGCCCGCCTCGGGTCACGGCGGGCAGCACAACGAGGTGCTGCAAAACTTCACCGATGCCATCCTGGACGGTGCCAAGCTGGTCGCCCCCGCGCCCGAGGGCATCCACTCCGTCGAACTGGCCAACGCCATGATTCTCTCCGGTTGGACTCAAAAGCCCGTCACCCTTCCCATTGATGGGAAAAAATATGAGCGTCTGCTTAAAGCCAAGATCGCCGAGTCCGCCAAAAAGGGGAAAAAAAAGACGGTTATTGCCACCGCGCCGGTCGACTTCAGCAAATCCTTCGCGAAGTAATCCCTGACAAACCTCTCCCCATGAAACTCTCCCAAGTCGCCATCCAGCTATACACCCTTCGCGATTTCTGCAAAACCGCCGAAGACCTTGCCCTCACCGCCAAAAAAGTGCGCGAGATCGGTTACACCGCCGTACAGATTAGCGGAGTCGGCCCGATTCCCGAGGCCGAGCTGGTCGCCATTTTCAAGGAGGAGGGTTTGACCATTTGCGCCACGCACGAAAACGGCCCACGTATACTTGACCGCACCGAAGAGGTGATCGAGCGGCTCAAAAACCTGGGCACCATGTTCACCGCCTATCCTTGGCCAGAGGGCATCGATTTCCAAAACCCCGAGCACCTCGACACCCTCATCCGCAAGCTCGACGCGGCCGGCGCCAAGTTTCGCGCCGCCGGCCTGAAGCTCGGTTACCATAACCATGCGCAAGAGTTTTATCGTCCCGTGGCGGGCGGCCCCACCTTCCTGGACCGCGTCTATAACGAGACCTCGCCGGAGAACATTTATGCCGAGCTCGACACCTACTGGGTGCAGCGTGGCGGCGGCGACGTCGTCGAGTGGGTCCGCCGCCTGAAGGGCCGCAGCCCCTTCATCCACCTCAAGGATTATAAAGTAAGCGCGGGCGGCGAGCCTACCTACGCCGAGATCGGCGCGGGCACGCTGCCTTTCGCGCGCATCATCGCCGAGGCGGAAGCCGGTGGTTGCGAGTGGTTTATCGTGGAGCAGGATACCTGCCCCGGAGATCCCTTCGTTTCGATCAAACAAAGCCTCGACTACATCAAAGCGCACTTGATCGCCTGATGCCGTCGCGGTGAGTCGAGGAGCCGATCAAGTCGAGGAGTCGATTCCGGCGGCAATATCCGGTCTCTTCGACCCCTCGGTTCCTGGCTCCTCGCCTACGAATTCTTCCATTCTCATGCCCGAGTTTCTTCACGACGATTTCCTGCTGACCACCGCGACCGCGCGCCGCCTTTACCACGAGGTGGCAAAGACCCAGCCGATCTACGACTACCACTGCCACTTGCCGCCCGATCAGATCGCGGCCGACCGGCAGTTTGCCAACCTCACGCAAATCTGGCTGGCGGGGGATCACTACAAGTGGCGCGCGATGCGTTCGGCGGGCGTCAGTGAGGATTTGATCACCGGAGCCAACACCCCGGACTACGACAAGTTCCTCGCCTACTGCCGCATCGTTCCGCACCTCGTGCGCAATCCGCTGCACCACTGGTCGCACCTCGAGCTCCGGCGTTTTTTCGGCATCGATCTGCTCATCAACGAAACCAACGCGCCCAAGATTTGGGAGCTTGCCAACGCCCGGCTTGCCACGCCCGCCTTCACCACGCGCGGCATCCTCACGGCCAGCAAGGTGGTCGTGGTTTGCACGACCGACGACCCGGCGGATTCGCTGGAGCATCACATCGCCATCGCGAAATCCGATCTGAAGACCCGCGTTTACCCCACTTACCGGGCGGATAAACTCATGGTGGTCTCCGCGCCGGTGGTCTTCAACGCGTGGTGCGATTCGCTGGCCGCACGCGCGAACCTGGAAATCGTTGACCTGGCCTCGCTGCTGGTCGCCCTCGATCAGCGGCACGCGTTTTTTCACTCTCTGGGCGGTCGTCTGTCCGACCACGGCTTGGAGAGTCTGCCCGACACCGATTGCAACGAGGCGGAGGCGGCCGCCATCTTTGCGCAGACGCGCCTGGGCCGGCCCGCCACGTCCGAGCAGAGCGCGAAATGGGTGTGGTTTGTGATGCTTTTCCTCGGGCGTCTCGATGCCAAGCGCGGCTGGACCAAACAGATCCACCTCGGCGCTTTGCGAAACAACAATAGCCGCCTGCTCAAACGTGTCGGCGCCGACGCCGGGGTGGACTCGATCGGCGACTTTCCGCAGGCCCGCGCGCTGTCCCGCTATCTTGATACGCTGGATCGCGATAATGCGCTGCCCAAGGTGGTGCTCTATAATCTGAACCCGGCGGACAACTACGTTTTCGCCGCCATGGCGGGCAATTTCCAGGACGGGTTTTCCGCCGGGAAGATCCAGTTCGGCAGCGGCTGGTGGTTCCTTGACCAGAAGGAAGGCATGGAGTGGCAGATCAACGCGCTCAGCGCGCTGGGCCTGTTATCGAAGTTCGTGGGCATGCTGACCGACTCGCGCAGTTTCCTCTCGTATCCGCGTCACGAATACTTCCGCCGCATCCTCTGCAAGCTGCTGGGCGAGGACGTGGAAGCCGGCCTGATCCCCGACGATGCGGCCGGGCTCGATGCGTTGGTGCGGGATGTGTGTCACGCCAACGCCGCCGCCTACTTCGGGTTGGAGACGGCCAAGGATTGGTAGACGACGGGTTTCGCGGGCGTTCCCGCAGATCCCGCGGATCCCCCGCTGCTCCCGCCAGCGGGCTACGGCGGGCTACGGTACCGAGGCGGGGCCTAGCGGACTTCCAGCTCGGCCCACCGGAGGGTTAGAATCCACGAAGCGCAGAAGGTGGTGAGGATGGCGGCGTTGTAGAGCTGAAAGTCCACCCACGAATGGGCGAGGGTAAGCCCGAATCCGAGGGTGAGCAGCAGGAAGGCCGGGTTGGTCAGGGCGCCTAGCCGGCAAAACTTTACCACCACCCAAAGCAGGGCCAGCGCGGGGAAACAAATACCGATCAGCCCAAGCTCGGCCAGCCCTTGAACATAGTCGTTGTGGGCATGGTCCCAGAAAAGCTCGCGACCGCCCGACCGGGTTATCTCCGGATATTCGGTTTGATGCATCGGAAAGGTGTGGCGGAAGCTGCCCGCGCCCCAACCGGTGAGTGGCCGGTCTTGGAAAAGCTCATAGGTGGCGTCGCGTGCGATCACCCGGCTGTCGATGGCGGCGGCGCGGCCGGAGCCAAAGGCGTCTTTGATCTCATCGATGCTGTGGTCGAGATTTAGAAAATAGGCCGAGGCGCCGATAAACGTGACGGCTCCGAACGAGAGTACGGCGGAGACCAAGGGGTTGGATGCGGTGGAACGATCCCGGCCCCGCCAAAAAAGGTAGATGAACAGCGCGACGATCAGGTAAGAGGCGAGCAGGATCATGGCGGTTCGGGAGCCGCTAAGGAACACGCAGGCGCCCACCGCCACGGTGCCGAACGCAAAGACGGGGGCGGGGCTGCTGCGTTCCAAACGTCGGAGGCTGCGCACGTGATGCCAGATCCCCACTCCCAGGGTGAGCACAAAAATCAGGTTAAAGTATGCGCCCGCGTGATTTTTGTAGATAAAGGTGGAGTGGAAATACCACACCGGGGCTTTGAACAACCAGAGGACGGAATCGGTCCCGGTCATCTTTTGCAGGATGCCGATGAGCGAAAGAACAAAGCCGTTTACCACCACCACGGTGAGAATGGTTTGGGCGGCGTTGCGGCGAGTGAGGGAGGTCCAGAGCGCGCAGACCAGAAGCCACGCGGCGCCGTAAATGGCGAGCATGCGCCACGCGTTCATTCGCTCGAACGGGGCTTTGACGCTGCCGGGTAACCACTCGATGTGAGGTATGGTCTCGATCCACCAGGTGACGCCGGTGCTGACGCGTTCCCACGCGGGATTCAGCGCACCGAGGAGGATGTAGGTCAAGAGGGCGAGTCCGAGCCAGAAGAGGGGGAAGCGAACCAGGCGCGGCCAGGTGTGGAGGGTGAACTCGCCATCCGGGGCGAGTTCGCCGGAGTAGCGCCGCGGAAGCAGGGCGACCACGAACAGGATGATCGCGATGCCGAGGGAGACGAATTGGGCCCACGGGTCGCGCGTCCCCATTGCCCAAGGCAGGAAACACAGGTGCAGCGAGGCGAGCACGACGAGCGCGTGCTCGAGCGGGTGCAGGGGCACGGCCGCGCGCACCTCGCCGCGAAAGACCTGCACGAGGTTGGCCTTGGGGGTGGGGGGGCGGACGGGATAGGAGGGCACGGTGAGGCGATGGTTGGCGAAGGGGTAGAAGGCCGATCAGAGACGCGCGATCTCGGGCTGGGCGAGGCGGGCGCGGATGCGGGCGAGCATCTGGGCGGGCGCGAGGCCGTGGGCGGCGCGGAGCTCGGCGACGGACGAGCCGTGGCCGACAAAGGTATCCGGCCAGCCGATACGCTCCACCGGCGTGGCGACGCCGGCGTCGGACAAGGTTTCCAACACGCCGGTGCCGAAACCACCGGTGACGACCCCGTCCTCCAGCGTCACGATGAGCCGCGCCTCGGCGGCCTGGGCGAGGAGCAGCTCGCGGTCGAGGGGTTTGGCGAAACGGGCGTCGAC
>JBBRHC010000125.1:0-9678 GCA_038223295.1 Opitutales bacterium | reverse complement strand
TCATCAGCTTCGCGATCCTCGCCTCCACGCTCTACTGGTTCGGCATCAAGCCCACGCTCCTCGCGATGGACGAGCGCACCGGCAAGATCGAGGCCGGCCTCGCCAACGAGAGGGCCTCCGTCGCCAAACTCGCCGAGACCCAGCAGCAGATCGCCGCCCAGTTTAAGGAGGCCCAAGTCAAGGCCAACGCCATCGTCGACGAGGCCCGCAAGGTTTCCAAAGAACTCGCCGAGCGCGAGGCGGCAGCCGCCACCGAGCGCGCCAACGCTCTCATCGAGAAGGCCCGGCAGGCCATCGAGCTGGAGCACAAAAAGATGCTCGCCGACGCCCAAAAAGAGATCGCCCGCCTCGTGGTCGCCACCACCGAGCGCGTGCTGGCCAAGCGCCTCACCGACCTCGACCGCGCCGCCTATAACGAGACCGCCGCCCGCGAACTCACCAGCGTCTAAGGCGCTCTCCGGCTCCCCGACTCCTCGCCCTTTCGTCTCCTCGACCCTTCCGCCCCCATGGCCGCCATTCCCGCCAAACTCCGCGCCTTCATCAAGCAGCTTGTGCAGCTCAGCCTGGTGGATGGCCGCGTATCCTCCGAGCAAGTCGCGGGCGTGCTCGAATTCCTGGAGAAACACCCGCCCGCCCGCCCACAGGCCGTTCTCCAAGCCTACTATAAAGCCATCGCCATCGAAGTCGCCAAGGGAGAGGCCCGCATCGAGCATGCCGGCCCCGTCGCCCCCGCCGCGCTGGAGGCCATCGCCGCCGCCCTCGGCCAGCGTTACGGCCGTCCGGTCGTCGCCCTCGCCACGCCCAATCCTGCGCTGCTCGCCGGTTTGCGCGTCCGCATCGGCGACGACGTCTACGAATCCTCCGTGGCCGGCCAACTCGCCGCGCTTACCGCCGCCGCGTAACGAAAATGGAATCAGAATTCAGGACTCAGTTGCCAGAAGCGACCGATCCCAAATTCTCCTCCGCCCCGCCTCACCTCTCACCTATTTTCCACCCCGCCTTCATCCTTCTGAATTCCGACTCCTGAATTCTGACTTCTTTTCACACAAAATGAGCACCGTCCTCGCCCAGATCGAACAACAGATCGCCAAGCTCTCCGCCAAGGCCGTCCGCAAAAACACCGGCCTCATCACCACCGTCGCCGACGGCGTGGCCAAGGTCTCCGGCCTCTCCGAGGTGATGTATAACGAGATGGTCGCCTTCCCGGGCGGCGTCATCGGCATCGCGCTCAACCTCGGCGAAGACGAGGTCGGCTGCGTCGTCCTCGGCGACGTTTCCCAGCTCAAGCAGGGCGACGAGGTCCAGACCACCGGCAAGCTCCTCTCCGTCCCCGTCGGCAAGGGTCTGCTCGGCCGCGTGGTTGACGCCCTCGGCAACGCCGTCGACGGCAAGGGCCCGATCGCCTCCACCGAGTTCTACCCCGTCGAGAAGATCGCCCCCGGCATCATGGCGCGTAAGTCGGTCAACCAGCCGCTCTTCACCGGCATCATGGCCATCGATTCAATGATCCCGATCGGTCGCGGCCAACGCGAGCTGATCATCGGCGACCGCGGCACCGGCAAGACCACCATCGCGATCGACACCATCATCAACCAGGCCAACATCAACCGCGTCGGCCTCGCCTCCGGTGACGCCAAGTTCCGCCCCGTTTACTCCATCTACGTCGCGGTCGGCCAGAAGAACTCCAACATCGTCCGCACCATCGCCGCCCTTGAGGCAGCCGGCGCGCTCGAGTTCACCGTTATCGTCGGCGCTCCCGCCGCCGACAACGCCGCCAACCAATACCTCGCCCCCTTCTCCGGTGCCGCCATCGGCGAGTGGTTCATGGAGAACGGGATGGATGCCCTCATCGTTTACGACGACCTCTCGAAACACGCCGTCGCCTACCGCCAGATCTCGCTCATCCTGAAGCGTCCCTCCGGCCGCGAAGCCTATCCCGGCGACGTGTTTTACCTGCACTCCCGCCTCCTCGAGCGCGCCGCCCGCCTTGACGGCAAGGGCTCGCTCACCGCGCTCCCGATCATCGAGACCCAGGCCGGCGACGTCTCGGCCTACATCCCGACCAACGTGATCTCCATCACCGACGGTCAGATCTTCCTCGAGACCGATCTTTTCAACCAAGGCATCCGCCCCGCCGTCTCCGTCGGTCTATCCGTCTCGCGCGTCGGCTCCTCCGCCCAGATCAAGGTCACCAAGCAGGTCGGCGGCAAACTCAAGGGCGAGCTCGCCCAGTTCCGCGAGTTGGCCGCTTTCGCCCAGTTCGGCTCCGACCTCGACGCCAAGACCAAGGCCCAGCTCGACCGCGGTTCCCGCATCGTCGAGCTCTTCAAACAGCCCGCCTTCAGCCCCATCTCCATCGAGCTCCAGGCCGTCACCATCTACGCCCTGCAAAAGGGTTACTACGACGGCATCGACCTCAAGAAGGTCACCGCCACCTCCGTCTCGATCCGCGAGTTCTTCAAAGCCCGCCAAGACGCCCTCCTCACCGAGATCCGCACCAAGGCCGCGCTGGACAAGGACATCGAAGCCAAGCTCATCGCCGCCCTCGACGCCTGGAAGTCGACCGCAGCCTGAAGCAAACCAAAAAACCAGAAGCGAGGAGCGGGGAGCTGGAAGCTAGAATGTAAAACCAGCCGCGATCAGATCCTTGTTCTAGCTCCTCGCTTCTCACTTCTCACTCCTCTCCGCCCATGGCTTCCACACGCGATATTCGCCGACGGATCAAATCCGTCAAAAACACCCGCCAGATCACCAAGGCGATGGAGCTGGTGGCTGCGTCCAAGATGAAGAAGGCGCAGCAGGCCGCCCTCGCCGGTCGCGCCTACGCGCAGCTCCTGGCCCGGATGCTCGCCCGCCTCGCCCCTCGCCTCACCGAGGTGAAACATCCCTTTCTCGTCGAGCGCGAGATCAAGACCCGTGGCATCCTCCTCATCACCACGGACAAAGGTCTGTGCGGACCGCTCAACGCCAACCTCTTCAAGCTCGTCCTCGACGTAAAGTCGCCGGCGAAGTTTTTCTCCATCGGCCGCAAGGGCTCCCAGTTCCTCGCCCGAGCCAAGCGTGACCTCGTGGCGGATTTCCACGTCTCCGACAAACTCGGTTTCAACGAGGTGAAGGTCGTCGTCGACATGATGGTCAAGGCCTACCTCGACGGCGAAATCGACACCATCGAGGTCATTTACCCGCGCTTCAGGAACACGCTCGTGCAGGAGGCCACCCTCCGCCCGGTGCTTCCCCTGACCAGCCTCGCTTCCTTCCTCGCCGCCGCCCAGACCGAGGCCGGTTCCCTCGCCGAAACGCAGGACGACCGCGACATGCTCTTCGAGCCCAGCGCTGAAGAAGTGCTGGAATCGCTGATCGGCTTCTACGTCAACCGCCACATCTACCAACTGATGCTCTCCGCCCGCGCCTCCGAGCACTCGGCCCGCATGGTCGCGATGAAGACCGCCAAAGACAACGCCACCAAGCTCCTCGGCGAGCTCACCCTCGAATACAACAAAGCCCGCCAAGCCGCGATCACGGCCGAGATCCTCGAGATCGCCGCCGCCCAGTTCGCGACCGGCTAAACTAGCATCAGACGGATCAAAAACAACTTCCCTAAAACCTCTTCAAAATGAACACCGGCAAAATCGTTCAAGTCATCGGCCCCGTGGTGGATGTAAAATTCACCGATGGCACCATCCCGCCCATTTTCCAAGCTCTGACCGTCGATTTCACCATCGCGGGCAAGCAGGAGCGGCTCTCCCTCGAGATCCAGCAGCACCTCGGCGATGGGGTCGCCCGCACCATCGCGATGTCGTCCTCCGAAGGCCTCTCCCGCGGCATGGCGGTCGTCGATACCGGCGCCCCCATCTCGGTGCCGGTCGGCGAAGGCATCCTCGGGCGCATCCTGAACGTCACCGGCGACCCCGTCGATGACCGCGGCCCGGTTTCCTTCACGAAAAAATACCCGATCCACCGCCTCGCCCCCGCCCTCGTCGATCAGGACACCAAGGCGCAGATCCTCGAGACCGGCATCAAGGTCATCGACCTCATCGCCCCTTTCATCAAGGGCGGCAAGGCGGGCGCTTTCGGCGGCGCTGGCGTGGGTAAGACGGTCGTCATCCTCGAGCTCATCAACAACATTGCCAAGGCCCACGGCGGCTTGTCCGTTTTCGCCGGCGTCGGCGAGCGTTCCCGCGAAGGCAATGATCTTTACCACGAAATGTCCGAGGCCGGCGTCATCGACCAGAAGGACTTGAGCAAGTCCAAGGTCGCCCTCGTGTTTGGCCAGATGAACGAGCCGCCCGGTGCCCGTATGCGCGTCGCCCTCTCCGCGCTCGCTATGACCGAGTATTTCCGCGACGAGAAAAATCAGGACGTTTTGCTCTTCATCGACAATATCTTCCGTTTCTCGCAGGCCGGTTCCGAGGTGTCCGCCTTACTCGGCCGCTCACCCTCTGCGGTGGGTTACCAGCCGACGCTCGCCTCCGAAATGGGTCTCCTCCAGGAGCGCATCACCTCGACCAAGAAGGGCTCGATCACTTCCGTGCAGGCCGTTTACGTGCCCGCCGACGATTTGACCGACCCGGCCCCGGCCAACACTTTCGCCCACCTCGATTCCACCATCGTGTTGGAGCGCTCCATCGCCGAGCTCGGCATCTATCCCGCCGTCGATCCCCTCGCCTCCGTCTCGAAGGCGCTTGAGCCCTCCATCGTCGGCGAAGAGCACTACAAAGTCGCTCGCGAACTCCAGCGAATCCTCCAGCGCTACAAGGACTTGCAAGACATCATCGCGATTCTCGGTCTCGACGAGCTTTCCCCCGAGGACAAGCAGACCGTTTACCGCGCCCGCAAGATCCAGCGTTTCCTCTCCCAGCCCTTCGCGGTTGCGGAGGTATTCACCGGCTCGCCCGGCAAGTACGTGTCGGTCAAGGAGACCGTTCGCGGCTTTAAGATGATCCTCAGCGGCGAACTCGATCACGTGGCCGAGGGCGATTTCTACATGAAGGGTGGCATCGACGAGGTGCTCGCCGCCTCCGGCAAGAAGTAGTTTCAGCAGGTAACCACGAAAGACACGAAATACACGAAAACAGAAAGGTCCGGCCTCTGGTTCCGGCTTTTCGCGGCGTTCGTGTATTTAGCGGTTAAACATTCCATCCCATGCCCTTAACTCTCGAAATTGTCACTCCCGAAGCCCGGGTTTATTCCGACACCATCGACACCGTGGTCATTCCCACGACCGAAGGTGAAATCGGCATCCTGCCGGGCCACATCCCGCTGTTGACCAAGGTAGAGCATGGTGAGCTGCGCGTGACCAAGGGCGGTGTGGTGTCGTTCCTCGCGGTCGGTGCCGGCTTCGCCCAAATCGAGGGCGACACCGTCTCCGTGTTGGCCGAGCAGGCCATCACCGAGGCGAAGATCGACGAAAAAGCGGTCGAAGCCGCTCTGGCTCGAGCCGAACAGGAGCTCAAGAACGCGCCCAAAGACGGCGACACCTCCGAGATCGAGCGCCTGCAAAACGCGGTGCGTTTCGCCGGCGTGCAGCTCGCGCTCAAGCGCCGTAGCCGCTGATTTTTTGACCAGCCAAACGGTCGGAAAATGGCTATAAAAGGCACAAAGGCTTCTGCTCTTGTTGACCGTAACGTCCGATATTCGGAATAGGCCACAGAGCCGAGCCGGAGCGCGGACACAGAGAACACAGAGAACACAGAAGATATAGGCGGATTTGTATCGGCTAAAGTGGCTCTGTGATCTCTGTGTCGGAGCTCTGCGCGCTCCGTGGCTAAAAATCCTTTGGAACGGTGTGATGATGCGAAATTTTGTATGTTATCGGAAAGTCGATACGTTTTCACGAAGTAGTGATCAACTCGCCCGATCCGCCGCGTTACAAATGAGTGACGGCCCGGACGCGTGTTGAGACGAACGGGAAACAGGTGTCTATCTTTCCGATGCGGGAGGTTTCGGAATCCATTCGGCTCATCGACCTTGTTGACCATGCCGAACACCTCGATGCCCGCGCCACGTTGACCGAGGCTCAGGCGGAGTTCGCGCGGCGTAAACGTCGTTTCCTAGGCGTCACGTCGGATGGCGTTTTCATCGGTCTGGCCAGCGCCCGGGAGATCGCCGAGCTCTTAAGCAACCAGTTCGGCCACGCGCTCTTCGGTCGTTCGCCCCTCCGCCGTCACGTGATGGCGGAAGCCTTGGTGGTGACGGAGGATTTGCCCCTCACCGAACTGCTCAAACTCACGGCGGCGCGCAGCGAGGCGACCTTTGCCCAGGACATCGCGCTGGTCTCGGCGCAGCGCGAGTTCCGGGGCTTGATTCCTCTGCCGCGCATCGCACGACTGCAAACGGCGTTGCTGTTAAAAAACCTCGCGGCCGTCGAGGCCCAGCGACTGGAGTTGGTGGCGAGGAACCGCCTGATCGAAGAGGACTTACGCATGGCTCGGGAGATGCAGCGCGCCTTGCTCCCGGAGCGGCCTATCGTCGCGCATTTCGGCGCGCGCAGCGTCAGGACGCAGCACGTTTACGAGCCGGCGGATTTTATGGGAGGCGATTTTTTCACCACCTCCTCGCCGGGGCCGGGGCTGCTGGTTTGCGGGATTTTCGATGTGATGGGGCACGGCGTGCGCCCGGCCCTGATCACGGCCATCCTGCGGGCGCTCATGGAGGAAAACGCGACGGCGACCGCCGATCCGGGCGCGATGCTCACGCGGCTGAATCACAGTTTGCAACGTGTGCTCCGGAGCAGCGGCGACTTCATCTTCGTCACGGCGGGCTACGCGGTTATAGACCTGGAGCGAGGCGAGTTGCGTTACGCGCAGGCGGGGCATCCGGCGCCCTTGGTCTGGGATGCGGCGGGCGGGAAAGCGAGTGAACTGAAGCTCACGCCCGAATCGGCGGGGCCGGCGCTGGGCTTGATCGACGAGTTTGTGTTTGGCACGACCACGCTGCGGGTGGCGCCGGGCGACGCGCTTTTGCTCTACACCGATGGTTTGACCGAGATCGCCACGCCGGACGGCAACGAGTTCGGCACCGAGAGTTTACGTCAAGCGATGGCCGTCGCCTGTGGCGCGGGGCACGAGGATGTGCCGGGCGTGTTGGTGGAGGCGGCACGGGCCTTTGCCGGCGTGCAGACCTTCACCGACGATGTGTGCGTGCTGTTGGCGCGGTGCGGCCCGGATGGCGCCGACGGGGCTTGAGTCCCTCGCTTAGAGCCTATTCCCTTCGACCTCCACCTCTCCGCGCCCCCATGAATCCCCCGCCCCTCCTTGGTCCGTCCCGCGACGCCGCGTCCGCGCTTTATCAGGTGAATCGCGCCGGCGTCGATCTCGGCGCGCGCCGTTTGGACGAGCTGCAATCCGCGCGCAGTGCGGGCACCTTGAATGGCACGGAGCTGGTGTGGTGCGCGGGGATGCCGGAGTGGCGCAACATCGACGAGGTGCTCCACGCCCTGGCGCCGACCTTGCGCGCGGCGCGGGTTGCCGAGGGTAAGTCGGGGCGTCATCAATGGGTGCTCTGGGTCTCGCTGGGCCTCGGGGCGGTGACGGTGCTGGTGGCCGGGGTGTTCTTGGTCGGTTCCGGCGTTGTAAAAGCGTTGGAGGGCATAGATTTACCCACGCAGATCGCCGGACGCACGTTTCCACCCGCGGCACCGGATGGCATGGAGCTGGCGGGCCCGATCACCGTCTCGCCCACCGCGCGCACGGCGATGGATGAGCGTACGGCGGAGTATGACTTTAGGGTCCGCCACTACTTGGCGGCCTATCGAAATTACGCGGATCGCTCCCACTTGGCGGATGCGGATGGGCTGAGTTTGATCGAACAATGGATCCACGTCTGGCTGGCGGGCGCGACGCCGACCGACCAAGAACGATTTAAGGCCGCGCAGGCGAAACTCGTGGCCGACGAAAGCATGCAGGATCCTCTGGTGCGCATGATACTGGTTACCAGCGATCCGCTTTTAGCGCAGAGGGTCCCCCTGATGGAGAAGGCTTTGGCGGATTTTGAACGCTTGGGTTACCCGCCGCTCGTGCGTTTCTGGGCCACCACCCGCGTGATTGCGGAGCGGGGGGAGCGCACCATCCCGTTGGCCGAGCTCGACACCTCCGCCCTCGCGCTGCTTCGCCAGGCGGTGAACGACGGTCAACTGACGCCGACGGACGGGGTGTTGGTGGCGGATCGGTTTGTCGATAGTTGGTCGAGTTTTTACAAAGTGAACCGCGCCGAGGTGGGCGCGATTTTCGCCGAGGCGGGGCCCGCGCACCGGTGGACTAGTCTCGTGCTGGAGGGCGAGCGCCAGATCGCGTTGGCGTGGAAGGCGCGCGGGGGCGGCTATGCCGGCACCGTGACGGAAAAGGGGTGGGAGGGCTTTCGCGACGGGCTCGCTCGGGCGCGCGAGGCCTTCACCGAGGCCTGGAAACTCCACCCCGACCGGGCCCAAGCCGCCGCGCGCATGATTGTGGTCGCGCTGGGCGAATCCCGCGGAGGCGAGATGCGCCTCTGGTTTGACCGCACCGTGGCCGTGCGCATCGACCATCTCGGGGCTTGGAGCCAGTTGCGCTCGGGGCTGCTCCCACGCTGGTACGGCAGCCACGAGGCCCTGTTGAAACTCGGCGTCGAGGCGTTGAACACCGGTCGTTTCGACACGCGGGTGCCATCCCAGCTTTACGAGGTGGTGGAGGATTTGGGTAAGGACATGAAACTGGCCAAGGGACAGCACCTCTATGGGCGCGCCGACATCTGGCCGCAGCTCCGGCGCATGTATGAGGGCTACATCGCGGAGGAGGCGCAGAAACCCTGGCGCGAGGGGTGGCGGGCGTGCTACGCCTGCGTCGCCTACCTCGCCGAAGACTACAACACGGCGCGTCAGCAACTGGAGGCTATCGCGTGGAAACCGGAGCCGGGCGACCATCCGGAGTGGGTCATCGACCTCACGCTGATGCCACTGGAGGTGGCGGCGCGCACCGGCTCACACGCCGGGATGGTGGGCCAGGCCGAGACCGCCTGGGATCTGGGCCAGACCGCCGACGCCAAGGCGCTGTTTCAAACCGTCCTCAACGAGTCGAAGGACGAGCGTACGCAAGAGTATGCCCGACGCCGGATCGCCGGCGCCGAGGCCGCGGGGTTTTGAGCGGGCGGGAAATCGCTTTCCTTCCTCGGGCCGACCTACGATTTTCTCGTCCTGACCCTCGCCGTCGCCACAGTTCGCGAAAGCCGGACAGGGGTAATTCCAATTCGTTTTCGAAGTGATTCTAATTGGCCGAGGACGGCCAACCCTACATCGGATGCTTTGTGTAGCGTTGGCCATCCCTGGCCAATTTTTGATGATAGTCTCATTTTGATCGCGAATTAGGATAAGGATACTTGAGGAAGGGGGCTTGCACGGGACTTGCAGGAAGTCGCGTCAGCATAGGCGGAAAAAAGATCGAACGTGATTTTTGAACCCGAAATCCGAAGTGGATCGCCGCGATCTAGCCCGAGTTCGGTGCTCGGAAGGCATTTTTCGTAATTTCCGGTGTCTTAATTACGTAAGTTGTTAATTACCAACATACATATTTTAATTTAATTCTGTAGTGCCTATAAATAAATATTTAGCTTGCTTTTTTGTAATTATCTGCAAATTATAGACCTGCATGTTTTTCCGCCATAAGAAAACCCCCTCCGGAATCGTTCTCCAGCTTATACAAGCCTTTC
>JBBRHC010000124.1:0-9682 GCA_038223295.1 Opitutales bacterium | reverse complement strand
CGTCTTCGACCCCCTTCGTCATGGGCGAGAAGACGACATCTAGGGAGGTGCCGGATTTGCCGGGGGTGGGAAAGACTTGAAGGTTAGCGATCATCGGGGAGACCATTATCCAATGGTAGGTCGGACTACTCTGAAAGGTATAAGAATAATGCCGCTCCGCAAACGAAGACACACTATTCCTGTGTTATAACTTAATTAATTATTCCTAAATACCTTTTAGTTAACAGGATACGGCAAGTTAACAGCAATTTATTTTTTTTCGGATCCAGTTCTGCGGCGACGCAGAACCGCCACGGCGCCGATGCCAAGTCCAGCCCACAGTGCGTAGGTGGAAGGTTCAGGGACGGCGGTGGCGGCCACCTGCAAGGCCCAACCATTCGCGACTGCGCCATCGGAAAAATTCGCCGAGTTCACTTGGATCACATCCCAGACCGCGCCGGCTAGCAAGGGACTGTAAGTAAGGCTGTTATAGGCAAAGGAGCCGGAATCATCACGCACATAGAAACGGAACGCGGCCTCGCTGAGCTGCGCGGAAAAATCGCTGTTCACATCGGTGTAGAAACCACCGACGAAGGTGCCGTAGTCGGAGAGGTAGACGTTGATTTGGTTGGCGGCCGTAAAAGCACCCGCGATGGGGGTCGCACCGGTCAATCGAAGCACGTCGTTTTGGCTACCGGTGGAGGAATTGGGGTTGAACCAATCCGGTCCGGTGGTGGAGGTTAGCTCAAAGTCGAAATCCATGCCCGCCGACGGGTCAATGGAAAGGGCGGAGAGCAGGCCTAATTTATCGGTTGAGATCCACTCGCCGAAACCAATGAGACCGCCCGGGGCCACCGTGCCGCCGCCGGAAATCGCGCCGACCGTGCCCTTGCCGGCGATGCGACCGGTGCCGTTGACGACGACGGGCGAAGTGATGGAGGCGTTGATATTCAGCGCCAGCGCCCCCTCGTTGACCGTGGTGGTGCCCGCGTAGGTATTGTTGCCGTGAAACTGGACGACGCCGGCGCCGGTCTTGGTCACGTCGCCGGTGCCGGTGATGTTTCCGGTGAACACCACGCCTTGAAAGCCGCCGTCCGCGCCGGTGGTCTGGCCGCGTAAAGTAACATTATTCGCCAACGTGATCGCCCCCGAATAAACCGCCGCGCCCTGGCCGCCGGGCTGATAGTGGCCGATAAGCAAGGTGCCGCCTCCGCCGGCGGCGACATTGATATTATTGCCGTATTGGCTGTTGTTACCACCGAGCAAACTCGCGCTTGCGGTGCTATTTAGCGTGCCATCACCGAGCGTGACGGCGCCCGTCCCGAGGCTTTGATAATTAGCGCCGCCAATCACGGTTCCTTCCCGGATAAACAAGCCGCCGGAAAAGGTGTTTTGGGATCGGGAACCGCCAAACGTGGCGAAGGCCAGGGTGCCGGTGCCGACCTTGGTCAAACTGCGGGATCCGCCGGCGCCATCGGAAATCGAGTTTTGAAGGTTGAGTACATCACTGGTGGCGGTGGTAACGGTGCGGTTGCCATTCAGGTTGAGAAACAGCCCGAAATCCACCGAGGCGCTTCCCACAGTGGTCGTGCGCGCACCGGAGCCGGTTTGGGCGGTGATATCGCCTCCCAGATCCACCGTGCGGTCGGCGCCTCCGGCGGAGCGGAGGGTAAGATCGAAGCCCGATCCGTAGGTGAAGGCCAGGCCACCCGCCAAAGCAGTGTTGGAGGCAAAGGTGGCATCCAGCGAGCCGGTCAAGGCTTGCGAAAAGATGCCGTTGATCAGGCTGGCGTCCCAATTTGTGGTGTCTCCGTAGTCGGCCGCGCCGGAAGTGGGAATGAAGTCGGCCTTGGCCAACGGGTTAACCAAGCCAACGATTAGTACGGTCGCGGCTGAAAGAGCTAAGGATGTGGGGGATTTTGAGGTATTCATCGGGGTGAGCGAGCAATTGGTATAAGAATAGCCCTTACCTGACAAGGCAAGCGGCAAACATTAGGTTCAGAGAAGTATAATCCCCCATGAATAGACGGGGGGCACTGCTCAGGGACGCTCGAATGTGGACTCGGCACACTCTCTGGTCAGCGCACATATACGCGCTTAATAACCTATTAAAGAATGATTTATGATGGCTCTTCCAAAATGCGGACGGTGCGATCCACGCGCACGGCCTTGCTCTTGGGCCGGATGGGAATGCCGCGGTGCTCCAAGTAAGATCGCGTGAACTCTACCCCAAAGAATAAAATTAACGTGGAATAATAGATCCACATCAACAAAAGCACGAGAGAACCTGCTGCCCCGTAGGTGGAAGCCACTCCGGTGCGCCCCAGGTAAAAGGATATAAACAAACGGCCTACGCTAAACAGCAAAGCGGTGATCGCCGCGCCCTTCCACACGTCACGCCACCGTAACTCAACGTCCGGGAGGACTTTTAAGATAAGGGCAAACAGCACGGTGACCACCGCGAGGGGCACCAGAATATCCGCCCCGCGGAGCAGCCAGGCGGACATCGGCACCCGACCGCTAGCGTAGGTGAGCACCACGGAAACGAAGGTCGTCAACAGGAGGGAGACCAGCAGCAGGAAGCCGATGGTGAGCACCAACGCGAACGACGTCAGACGACGCAAGAGCAGGACCACGAAACTGTTGCGTGCCGGGCGGGCGATCACCCCCCAGATCTCGTTGAGCGATTCCTGGAGCTGGGCGAACACCGTGGTCGCACCGATTAGCAGCGCCACGACGCCCCACACCGCCGGGATCCAACCATTGGTTTCTGGTCGGCTGACCGCGATGAGTTTTTCGACCACCAGCGCGCCCTCCGCGCCGATGAGGCCGGTCATCTGGTCCGACAACTGGCCGCGCGCGGCTTCCTGCCCGAAGAATGCGCCGGCTAGACTCACCACGATGATCATGATCGGGGCGATCGAGAACAGGGTGTAAAAACTCACCGCCGCCGCGTGTTTGAACGCGTTGTCCGCCATCCAGCCTTTGCCGGCGGCGATCAGGATGCGGGCCCAGCTTTTCATCGGCGCGCCCTTCCGACGTCCGGCGCGCCGCTGGCTAAGTCGAAGCCGTGGTCGAAGCCGGCGAGGCCAGCGGAGCCCGTGACGAGATGGTCTGCCTGCTGGCACGGCGGCATAGCCGAGCGTGCGCTACCCAGCCACGCCCGCTGACCGCCACTGACAGGAGGTCGCCCCGGCGGATGGCCCGCCGACGAATCGGTTTCGTTGTTAACATCTACCATGGTTGCGCAGGCAAAGTAACCTCGCGGCGAAGCGCCCGCCATCGGGCCTGTTGCCCTGCCGCCGGAGGAGCCGCGCCACCAAGGGATTTTACCTTGGCGCGGCCAAAGTGGCGCAAGGTTGCGTGATCGATGCGCCATCGCGAACGCATACCTCGCGCCCCCAAGCGGTCGCTTCGATATGGCCGAGCAAGGCTCTCCACCGCCGCGACCCGCTCGCCCCCTGCAAACCGCGACTTGATCCGCCCCGGCGTCACCGTCCCGCCACAACTCCGGCTCCCCCCGGCCGGACTCCCCACTCACCCTACCCCTGCCCGCGCACGAAAGGATTGCCCGCCTTTTCCTCCTCCACCGTGGTGACGTCTCCATGTCCTGGATATAGTACGGTCGCGGCGGGCAGCCCGTAGATTTGCCCTCGGATGGATTTTCCCAACATCGACAGGCTGCCGCCGGGGAAATCAGTCCGCCCCACCCCGCGTTTGAAAATCGCGTCGCCCACGAAGGCCAGACCCTCCGCCTCGCACCAGAACAGCACGCTGCCCGGGCAGTGCCCCGGGACGTGGCGCACCTCCCAGGCGCACCCGAGCGCGTCCAGCCGGTCGCTCTGCGTCAGCCACCGGTCCACCCGCACCGGCGCGAGCCGGATCGTGCTCGGCAAAAACACCTCCATGACTCCCGGCGTCTCCAGCAGCACTTTGTCGTCCGGATGCGCGCTCACCTTCGCGCCGGTGGCGCGCACCACCTCGTCCACGCCCTGCATATGGTCCCAGTGCCCGTGGGTGAGCCAGAGCTCGCCCAACGTGCATTTTTCCCGCGCCAGGATGGGTTCCACCTGCGCCCAGACGCCGCCGGGCGCGTCCAACAGCACCGCGGCGCCGCGCACGGCGTCGGTTAGCAGGTAGGCGTTGGTCTCGATGGGGCCGGCGGGCAGGGTGTGGAGTTTAAAAGGCATAGTCGGTCCGCCAGCACACCCCAAAGCGCCCCCGCCGCAAGCGCGGCCCCGGGACTTCGGCTTCATGGCGGCGGGGTCCGGCGACCCCGCCCTACACCGGCCCGCCGCACGTGCTCGCTGCCTTTAGCTTATGCCTCCCTCACCGCGCCCGCGCCCAGGCCCAGGCGCCCGCCCCGAGCAGCGCCAGGTGCGGCAGCAAGGCCGCCAACACCGGGGGCAGCGTGCCGCGCCCGCCGAGCACCAGCCCCAACCGCAGAGCGATAAAATACACCACGAATAACCCGAGCGCCTTCGACACGCCCACCGCCGGATTCACCCGCACGCCCGCCACCGCGAAGGGCACCGCGAACGCGATGATCACCAGCGGCATCAAGGTCTCCGCCAGCACGCTCAGGTGGCGCAGTTCGTAGGCGCGCGCCTTCGGGCTGCCCGACTCCCGATGGTGCGCGATCACCCGCCGCAGCTCGAAGAGCGAGAGGTCGTCCGGCCGGGCGTCGTAGACCTGCATCAAGGCCGGCTCCTCGTCGAAATCCGCGCGCAACCGCTCGCGAAACGCCGTGGTGTTCAACACCTCGCCGCTTGCCACATCGAAGCTCAACTCGCGCCCGTCGCGCAGCACCCAGCCGCCGCGGGTCTCGTCGCGCCAGGCTTCGCGCGCCAGCAAGCGCGTCTTCTCGCGGCCCTGCGGATCGAGCTCGCTCACCGTCACGCCATACGCGCGGAGCGTGAACTGGCTGTAGCGATTGATAAACCACAGCCGGCCCTTGTCCACGTTGTCAAAAGTCACCGCGAAGCGCGCGCCGACCTGTTGCGCGTCCTTGGTCGTCAGCTCCTGGCGCGCCTGCAACGTTTCCCTGATCCGCCGCGTCTCCTCCACCGACCACGGCACCACCGTCGAGTTCAGCCACCACACCAGCGCGCAAAACCCCAGCCCCGCCACCCACACCGCACGTGTTATCCGTCCCAGCCCGAGCCCCGCCGCGCGCAGCGCCGTGAGCTCGTTCGCGTGGTGCAGCCTGCCCAGCGAATACAACAGCGAGACGAGCAGGCAAAGCGGTAGCAGCGTGGCCAGAAACCCCGGCACCTTCACCGCGCAATACGCCACGATCTCCCCCGCCACCGCCCCGTCGCGGATCAAATCCTCCAGCTCGTCGTAGAGCGCGTGCATGACCAGCAGTCCGAGCGTGGCCGCGAGCACGAGCCCGAGTATGCCCAACCACTCGCGCAAGATGTGTCGGTCGATCAAGGTCATCGCTTCGACCCACCACAAACCCGCCCCGCGTCTCCAGTGCAACCTCGCAGGCTCGCACCCGAAAATACTCCCGCGCCAGGGGAACTCGTCGCGCCAAATCCACTCCAATTCCCCAACCCCGCCATGCTTCCCCCGACTCCCCGCCCCTCCCCTCTCCGCCCCGCTTTGCTGCGCCGCGCCCGCGCCCTGCTCGTCTGCTCCATCCCCGGCCTCGCGCTCGCGCAAAACCACCCGCCCGCGACCCCGCCACCCCCGTCTCCCGCGCCCGTCGCCGACGCGCCCACCACCCCCGTCGCCGCCCCCGATGGCCCGGTGCGTCTCGCGGGCGCCAACGGCCGCGAGGTGGACTTCGCGGGCGTCTGGGAAGCCCGCCCCGAGGGCTTGGTCGTCATCACCCACGCCACCTCGCCGCTCACCCTCGTGGCCTGGGATAAGTTTGACCTCGCCCGCCTCAAGACCGAGCAACCCTCGCTCGACGCCGCCCGTCAGCGTTCCCTCTTCCTGCGCAGCCCGCAGCCGGTCAACCTCGGCCTCTTCGCCGGTCTGCTCACCCCCGCCCAGGCCGGCTCCGAGCTGCGCCGCCTCCTCGACGAGAGCCTCACGGTCAAGGTGCCCGTGCGCTACCGCACCACCACCACCACGACCAACAGCGGCATCAGCCTGAATGCGCCGCGCCCGATTGTTTACAACGGCCTCATTCTCCCCCGCTCGCCCGAGGAGTTCGGCATGGTCTCGCAGAGCAACAAAACCGTCTCCGAAACCCGTTTCAGCCCCGACGAACTCACCACCTCGCCTCGCCGCGTGCTCGACGTGCTCTCCCGCACCTCCGGCATCGCCACGCAGGACCGGCGCGATCTGCACGACCTCGTCAAATCCAACCCGCCCATCCTCGACAACGCCGCCTCCGGCCTCGAGCGCATCGCCGCCTCCCTCCCCCCGCGCCACCTCCTGCCCAACGACCCCACCCTGCTCACCCTCGGCTCGCGCCTGCGCGAGTTCGCCACCGGCCTGCGCGAGCTCACCACCTCCGCCGGCATCGACTACTCCGATCAGATGCTGATCCGCGACCTGCTCGCCCTCACCGACAGCCCCTACCTGCGCTGAGCCTGCAAACGGCGGGCGCGCGCGGCGGAAAAGCCCGCCGGAGCATGGGACGTCGCTACGACGACTTCACGCGCCTCAGGCGCCTCAGGCGCGGCCGCCCTGTCTTCGAGTCGCGCGACTTCGTTTCCGAATAACCCGTGTCCGTCCCGCGCGCCTCCCGGGGTGCCTTCCGCTCGCGAGCTCTACGCCAGCAACTCCGCCTTCTCCCTGGAGATCGCCCACAGCAGGTTTCCCCCCCGACTCCAGCGATCAAACTCGTCGAGCATCAAGCGCCCCATGCGACGGCACTCGCGATCCTGCGACCCCGCGATATGCGGCGTCAGCACCACGTTCGGCAAGGTCCACAACGGCGAGTCCACGGCCGCCGGCTCCGGAAACGTCACATCGAGCAGCGCCGTCAGATCCACGCGGCGCGTCAGCACCTCGATCATCTCCGCTTCGCGCACCACCGCCCCGCGCGCGGTGTTGATGAAGGTGGCATGCTTTTTCATGAGCTCGAAATGCCGCCCCTGGATCATGCCTTCCGTCTGCTTCAACCACGGCGTGTGCAAACTCACCACATCGCATCGCTCAAAAATCTCATCCAGCGACGCCAGCTCGATGCCGAGCGCTGTCGCCTGCTCCGGCGTGACGAACGGATCATAGGCCAGCACCTCCAGGTCGAAGGGCCGCAACCGCTCGCGCACCATCCGCCCGATCATGCCGAGCGAGATCAACCCGACCTTGCTCCCGAAGCCGCCGGCGCACACCGGTCGCTCCGGGAAACGCCCCAGCCGCTTGGTCTCCAGCGCCTGCACCCAGAAGTTTTTCAAACTCAGTAAAATCGTCGCCAGTGTGAACTCCGCCACCGGCACCGCGTTCATCGCGTAGGCGCTGGTGATGGTGATGTTCCGCGCCCAGAATGCCTCGGGCGTGAAATGCCGGATCGAGCCCGCGCCATAAAATACCGCCCTCAACCTCGGCGCCGCCGCCAGGAAGGCCGCGTCGAAACAAGGCGATCCCCAGCCCGAAAAAATCACCTCCACCTCCGCCAGCAAATCGGGCCGCGCCAGGGCCTCCGACCGGTTCATGGGCTCCGCGAGCAATTCCACGCGGCCGGCGATCTCGGCGCGATACTCCGCGCCGTAGATCAGTTCAAAAGCATGTGCGTCCAGAATGATGAGACCCTTGTGCATGGGAAGTGGCGAAAGAAGGCAGCGCATCCCCCGTTCCACAACAACCCCGCATTTGCTTTATAGCTAAGCTCCCACCCCGGCACACCACCCGCCCCGCCCCCCTTCCACTCCCGCCCGCCGCCTCCTCCTCACCGGCCCCTGCTTCACCACCCTCTGAATCGTCGCCTTGGGCGTCTTCACATTCCACCCGATGTTCCCCGCACCCTACCCCGCCTTTGCGGCTTACTCATCCTCCAAAGCCCGGTCCGGAACGGCCCGGAAACCACCACCCAACTGGCCGGCAACACCCCCCTGCCGCTGACTTCCCCGTGACGCGACCACCCGTAGCCCGCTGCAGGCGCCGCAGGAGCAGCGGGACCGCCCGCCCCGTGCTTATTCTAAGTAGCCTTCAAGTTGGCCCTAAAGAACCCTAATGCGGAGTTTGTCTGTGTCTCCGTGTCTCCGTGTCTCCGTGTCTCCGTGTCTCCGTGTTTCCGTGTTTAAAATCTGTTAATCATTTAATCACAGAGACGCCGAGGAGCAGAGAGCGTAATTACGTTGGCCGATCTCGCGGAAGACTCCCGGAAATCGGCCTCCTCTTGAAATAATCCGTGGTTTGAACTACGTTTTCCAGGATTATCCGTCCTGTTATCCGTTCCCGGACCGGCGTCCCGCACCCCGCCACGTGCGCACAGCGTCCGAGACTGGACCACAGTCTCTGGCGCTCCGGGAACTCCAGAGTCCCCAAGGGCCCCAAGATTCAAAAAACGTCGCGTTGTCGTAAAAATTTTTGCCCCTGCGCAAACTTTGACGTTCCCCTCCCCGCGCTTCCCCGCCCGCATCCCCTCTCTTTTCCCATGCCCAATTCCTCGCCTACCCGCCGCATTCTCGGCGTGGACTTTTTCATCGGCACTATCGAAGAAGCCACCGACCGCGCCCTTGCCGGGGGGCTGGTCGTCGCGCCCTCGGGCCCCGGCCTCGCCGTGGATTTGGTCAAATCCCCCGCCTACCGCGAGGCCCTCACGACCGCCGACCTCGCCATCACCGACTCGGGCTACATGATTCTGCTCTGGCGCGCGCTCACCGGTGAAAAACTCCCGCGCCACTCCGGCCTGAAGCTCATCCGCGCCGTCCTTACCCGCGACGAACTCAAGGCCCCCGGCGCCATCTTCTGGGTCATGCCCTCGTCCGAGGAGTCCGTCCGGAACCTGGCCTGGCTGCAAAGCCAAGGCTTCGCCGCGACCGAGTCCGACACCTATGTCGCGCCCCACTATGCGCCCGGCCCCATCCACGACGAAGCCTTGCTCGCCCGCCTGGAGACCCGTCGCCCCCGCATCGTCATGCTCGCCATCGGCGGCGGGGTGCAAGAGCGCCTGGGCTGTGGCCTGCGCGAACACCTCTCGTTCCGCCCCGGCGTTCTCTGCCTGGGTGCCGCCATCGCCTTCCTCACCGGAGGCCAAACCAACATCCCCCCCTGGGCCGACCGCTTTTTCCTTGGCTGGCTCCTCCGTCTAAGTTCAAACCCCCGCAAATTCTGGCGCCGCTACTGGGACGCCCTCCACCTCGCCCCCCTTCTCCACCGCTACCGCGACCGCCTGCCCACCCTGCGCGCCTAATTCCAGTTCGCTTTCAAGGTGACTCTAATTGGCCGAGGACGGCCAACCCTGCATCGGATGCTTTGTGTGGCGTTGGCCGTCCCTGGCCAATCTTTGATGATAGTCTCATTTTGATCGCGAATTAGAATAAGGGCACTTTGAATAATCAATATGTTGACAGTCAATTATTTAAGGCTACGATAGTTTAATAATGGATATATATCAAGTTTCCTTGATGAATCGGATCGCCTTGCCAAGTTGACCCGTCTGAAAGATCCGCTGGTTGAATTAAAGCGGCATATTGACTTCGAGTTGTTCCGTCCAAAGTTAGTCGAAGTATTTTCCAAAGAGAAGAAGTCACCCGCCGGAAGAAAAGCATATGACGTGGTATTTATGTTCAAGATTTTG
>JBBRHC010000123.1:0-9758 GCA_038223295.1 Opitutales bacterium | reverse complement strand
ACATCGCAGCAAGCTGCGGGAACGGGAGCAAAGGGCGCGACGTAGGTGGGTCAATGGGAATTTTACGCGAAATGCGGGGCGGGTGGCTTGAACGGCGGAGTCCACGCCGCGCGGATTTGCGGGTCGGGTTGACCGCAACGCGCGCTTGCTTCGCCGGGGGGCGCGCTGGGACCCTGCCCGTTCCATGTCCACGCCCCTTAAATTGATCATCTTTGACTGCGACAGTACCCTCAGCGCGATCGAGGGTATCGACGAACTCGGCCGCGCGCGCGGAACGGAGGTGTTCGCGTTTGTCGAGGCCCTGACCAACGACGCGATGAACGGAAAAATCGCGGTGGAATCCGTGTTTGGCGAGCGCCTGCGCTTCATCCGGCCTTGCGCGGCCGAGGTCGCCGCCGTGGCGCGCCAGTATATCGAAACCGTGGAGCCGAGCGCCGCCGCCACCCTAGCCACGCTGCGCGCCGCCGGATGGACGCCGATGATCCTCAGCGGAGGTTTTCGCAACGCCATCCGCCCGCTCGCCGATCAGCTCGGCATTGAGCGGGTCGAGGCGGTCGATTTGTATTTCGACGCGGCCGGCGCTTACGCCGGTTACGACGAAAGCTACCCGACGACCCGTTCGGGCGGGAAACCCGAGGTCATCCGCGCGCTCCGAGCCGAACTTAAGCCCGTGCGCGTGGTGATGGTGGGCGATGGCATGAGTGATTTGGAAACCCAGCCGGAAGTGGATCTTTTTATCGGGTATGGCCGCTATGTGGTGCGGGAGAAGGTAAAAGCGGACGCGGCGCGTTTCGCCACCGCGTTGGAACAAATCCCGCTTTGGGTTGTGGCGCTTTGAGCGATTTTCGACGGTCGGTTTTGACATGCCGGGCGCGGAACCTTCGCTCGGCGGCTTGCAACTTAGATTCCGGGCGCGACTTCTGGTCGGGCGCGGACCGCCAGCTTCTTTTCCTTTAACATCCATCCATGGAACTTCCCCTGCTCATCCTTCTGCTCGCGCCCTTCGTGCTCGCGCCTTTTCTGCCCGCGCTGGCCGGAAGGCTCGGCGCGAAGGTGGGCTGGGTGGCGCTGCTGGCGCCGCTGGCAAGTTTTTCCGCTACATTGACCCTTTGGCGACTGCCCGAGACGGAGCGCGCCGTGGCGTGGACCCTGGATTGGGCGCCCGGCATGGGCGTGAACCTCAGTTTCCTGCCCGACGGGCTGGGGTTGCTCTATGCGCTGATCGTCAGCGGGGTGGGCGTGTTGGTGGTATTTTACGCGGCCTGTTATCTCGACGACCACCACTACCGCGACCACGGGAAGTTTTATTGTTACCTGCTGCTCTTCATGGGCGCGATGTTCGCGACCGTGCTTTCGAGCAACCTGATGGTGCTTTTCGTGGCGTGGGAGATGACGGGGCTGACCTCGTTTTTACTCATCGGGTTTTTGCATGAGAAACACGAGTCGCAGCGCGGCGCGCGCATGGCGCTGCTCACGACGGGCATCACGGGCCTGGCCTTGTTGGTCGGCGTGGTGCTGCTGCGCGTCGTTTATGGCACTTACGAGATCACTGAGATTCTCGCGAGCGCACCGCAGCCCGGCACCGAGGGGCTCCTGACGGCGGCGTTTTTGTGCTGCTTCGTCGGCATCGCGGGCAAATCGGCCCAGTTCCCCTTCCACTACTGGTTGCCCAACGCGATGGCGGCGCCGACCCCGGTGTCGGCCTACCTGCACTCGGCGACGATGGTGAAGCTCGGCGTCTTCCTCACGGCGCGCCTGCTGCCGGTGTTCAATGACCTGGAAAGCTGGACGCCGGTGCTGACCACGGTGGGTTTTGGCACCTTGTTGCTCGGGGCGGTTTTCGCGCTGCTCTCGCAGGATCTCAAGGGTGTGCTAGCCTACACCACGGTGGCTCAGCTCGGTTTGCTGATCGGCTTCTACGGCCTGCACGCGCAGGGTGTGCCCGTGAAGTGGGACGTGCTGCACATCCTCAACCACGTTTTCTACAAGGCCTGTCTCTTCATGGTGGTCGGCATCATCGATCACTCGACCGGCACGCGCGACCTGCGTCAACTCGGCGGGCTGGCGAAAAAGATGCCACTGACCGCCATCGCAGCCGCGCTCGGGCTGGCGACGCTGGCCGGCCTGCCGCCGACGACGGGTTTTTTGAGCAAGGAGATGTTGCTCAAAACCCTCACCTCCCAGTGGAGCGCGACGGACGGCGGCATGATCATCGCCTACAGTTTCGCCTGCGTGCTTCTGGCCTCGGCGCTGAAGGTCACGATCGGCCTGCGGGTGTGGCGAAAAGCGTTCGGCGGGTCGCCGACCCCGGCGGTCGAGGCGCATTACCACGGCCCCTCGATCGGCCTGCAACTGCCCCCGCTGCTCCTTGCGGGCGCGGCGCTGGGCGGCGGTTTTTTCGCGGCCGGATTTGGCGGTTTCACCGAGACCTTTTCGGTGGCCGGCGTGCAGGCGGCGTCGTTCGGCGAGCTGCACCTCTGGCACGGATTCACCTTGGAATTGGGCCTCAGCGCGTTGGTGGTGGCGGCGGGCGCGGCGCTGTATTTTGCGGTCGGCGAAGCGCGTTGGGGTCGCGCGGCGATCCCGGGGGCGCTGCGGCTCGACGCGCATTTCGATCCCTTGGTCGAGGGCGTGCCTTATCTGGGCAAGGCGCTGAACCGCCGCCTTGGTTTTGAGAACCCGTATGCGTTTCTCTTCGTGGTCGGCGGGACGGGAGTGGCGCTGTTCCTCGCGGTTTTGTGGCCCCATTTCGACAGGCTGGCGGAGCTCGCGGGCGAGTGGGCGCCTCTCCCGGCCGCGGGCGGGGGGTGGTGGCGGTGGGGCGTGGTCGTCATCACCGGCGGGGCGGGCTTGGCGGCGGCGGTTTGGAAACACCCCATCCGCCAGGTGTTCGCGTTGAGCGTGATGGGTCTCGGTGTGACGGTTTTTTTCGTGCTCTACAGCGCGCCTGATCTCGCGCTCACCCAGCTGCTGGTCGAGACCGCGACGCTGTTACTTATCCTCCTCATGGTGATGCGGTTAAAGCGGAACGACGCCGACCGGCAGGCGCTGCCGGCGCATGCGTTCTGGGCGCGGCCGTTGCGCGTGGTTCTCTCGACGGGCTTTGGCCTGATGCTCGGCGGCGGCGTGTTGATCTTCCAGCAGGCGCCGACCGGTGCGGAGCCGGCGGGCGATTTTTATCTCGCCCAGACCGTGGCGCTCGCGAAGGGCTCGAACGCGGTTAACACCATCCTGGTGGACTTTCGCGGCTTCGACACCCTGCTGGAGATTTCGGTGCTGGTGATCGCCGCGCTGGGATGTCTGGGGCTCTTGTATCGCGCCCGCACCACGCAGCCCGTCGCGGCGGGGAAAACGGGGCACCGCGAATTTCATCCCGTGCCGCGTGATCTTATCCTGCGGTTTGTCGCGATCTGGGGTTTCGCGCCACTGAATTTGTTCGCCGGGTTTCTTTTTCTGCGCGGACACCAGGCGCCGGGCGGCGGCTTTATCGCGGGCCTGGTGACGGGGCTGTCGTTGTTGTTATTGGTCTTCGTGCTCGGCGTGCATGGCGTGCGCCGGCTCTTGCGGTTTAATCCGCTCTCGCTGGCGGCGTCGGGCGTTGTGTTGAGCGCGCTGGTCTCGCTTCTGCCGGTGGCGCTCGGGCAGCCGCTTTTTTTCCACTACCACGGTTACATCCTCGGCTTTTACATCGGCACCCCGTTCTGGTTCGACCTTGGGGTGTATCTCACGGTTGTCGGCGTGGTGTTGAAGCTCATCCTTCCCTTGATGAAGTCGATCCACGGACTCCCGGCCCTCGTCACGGAAGATGCGGGCCGCTTCGTCGAGCGGGACGGCGAGCCGATCGATCTGACGGCGCCGGAGCCCGACGCGCCGGCCGCGAAGGAGGCAGCCCGATGAACAACCAACTCGATGTCGCCGTGCTAGTGGCCCTGCTGGCCGGGGCGGGCTTTTACCTCTGCACCTCCCGTCGTCTGCTGCGGGTGCTTTTCGGCATGCTCATGCTCTCCAACGCCGCCAATCTTGTGCTGCTCTCCGCCTCCGGCGATCCGACCGACAAGCGTGCGCCGGTGATCACCGGCGAGGCCGGTCCGCTGGGCCGCGTGGATCCGCTGCCGCAGGCGCTGATCCTCACCGCCATCGTGATCGGCTTCGCGGTGATGTCGTTTTTCGCGGTGTTTATCTACCGGATCTATGCCGACCGCCATTATGCCTCGGTGACGGCGCTTTTCGCCGCCGCGCCGCCGGCGGATTCGCCCGCCGCGCGGGAAGTCGCGGCCGACGTCGAGCGGCGCGGGATCGAGGATGAGGCCGCACGGAAACTCGCGGCGTCGAAGCCCGGCCACGGCGGCCACGGACACGACACCCACGGTTCCGAATCGGGTAAGAAAGGGGGGCACGCATGAGTCCGAACCTTCTCGCCGTGCCCATCCTGATGCCGTTGCTGGCGGGTTTGCTCTGTCTCTTCGCGCCCGGGCCGACCGCGACGCGGCGGGCGCTGGTCGTCACCGCCCTGCTCGGGCTGATCGTGACCGGCGTCTTGGCGACCGCCCAGGTGGTCGGCGACGGCGCGCTCGTGCTACGTCTTGGCGGCTGGGCTTTACCCTATGGCATCGTGCTGGTTGGCGACACCTTGGCGCTGATGTTGGTGTCGCTCGCCGCCACGACCGGGCTGGCCTGCGTGCTCTACGGCATGGCGGAGCAGGGGATCGCGACAGAGCATCCGCTTCGCCTGCCCTTGCTGATGTTCCTGCTCACGGGCGTGAACCTATCGTTCCTCACGGGCGATTTGTTCAACCTTTTCGTCGCCTTTGAGGTCACGCTGCTCTCGTCCTACGCTCTGCTCACGCTTGAGGCGCGCGCGCAAAACTCCCGCGAAGCCTGGCCCTACCTCGTGTTGAACCTGCTCGGTAGCGCCCTCTTCGTGGCGTCCTGCGGCTACGCTTACAGCCTTTTCGGCACGATGAATTTCGCCGAAATGAGCGTGCGGGCCGACGCGCTTGCGGGCGATTTCCGCCTCACGCTGCTCGCGGCGATGTTCCTCTTGGTGTTTGGCCTGAAGACGGGCTTTTTCCCGCTCTACTACTGGCTGCCCCGCGCCTACCCTATGCTGCCCACCGCGGTCGGCGCGTTTTTCGGCGGCCTGTTGACCAAGGTCGGGGTGTATGTGCTGCTGCGTTTCTTCGGCACGGTGATGCCGCCGGAGCTCTCGGGCCTGCACGAGCTCATCGCTTGGACGGGCGCTGCGACGATGTTCATCGGCGTGCTCGGCGCGGTCAGCCGCTACCGGGTGAGCGAAATCCTGACCTACCACATCGCCAGCCAGATCGGCTACATGGGCCTGGCGCTGGGCATGTTCACCACCGCCTCGTTCGCCGCCACGATCCTTTTTCTCGCGCACAACATCATCGTGAAGTCGGCCCTCTTCCTGGTGGGTGGCGTGATCATCCGCGCCAACGGCACCGACGAGCTCTCCCGCACCGGCGGCCTGTGGCGTGCGGCGCCGTGGCTCGGCGTCGCGTTTTTCCTGCTCGCCGCGTCGCTTGCGGGCTTGCCGCCGATGAGCGGTTTCTGGGGCAAGCTCTACATCGTGCAGGCCGGCTTCGAGTCGGGGCGCTGGGCGCTGGGCGCGCTGGCCGCGTTCGCGGGCATCCTCACGTTGATGAGCATGCTCAAGATCATGCTCGCCTGTTTCTGGCGCGGCGAGGCCGCCACGCCGGTGCGCTGGGACGGCGGTGCGCGCGGCATGACGGCGGTGTGTCTGGTGGCCGCCGGGCTCTCGCTTGCGGTCGGTTTGGCGGCGGGCCCGGCGACGCGGCTCGCGTTGCACGCCGCCGAGGAGGTGCGTGATCGCGCCGGCTATGTCGCCCGCGTGCTCGGCAGCAACGACACCATTTATCCGGGGAAACAGCCATGAACGATTTCGAGCCCGCCACCGCATCTGCTCCCAAGCCGGTCCCGGTCTCCGCCGCGCTCGCGGCCGAGCTGCGTGTCGGTCGCGACGCCCCGCCGCGCCCGTTCTCGCGCCGCTTGCCGGGACTTGTCGCCTTCCTCATCCGCTTCGCCCGCGAGTTGATCCTGGCGAACATCGCGATGGCCAAAGTGGTCCTCTTTCAACGTCCGGAGCGGCTGGCACCGGATTTTTTCAATTACGACCTCACCGGGCTCCGCTCCTTCGAAATCGTGATCCTGACCCACTGCATCAGCCTGACCCCTGGCACGACCAGCGTCGAGGTCAGCGAGGACGAGACGAGCGTGTTGATCCACGGCCTCGACGTCACCGACGTGGAGAGCGTGTGCCGCGGCATCAAAAACACCCTGGAGCGTCCGATGCTGGGCTGCACCCGTTGAACCGGCTCCGCCTCTTTCCATGAACACCTTTCTGAACCTCTTCCTTTATCCGCTGGGCTGGGTCGTGGCGCTGCTGCTCTCGGGCATCGCGATCTGGCGCATCACGCGAGGTCCGACCACGCTGGACCGGCTCGTCGGGCTCGACTCCATCGTGGTCGCCCTGGTGACCATGGTCACGATGTTTTCGCTGCAAAACCGGGCGGTGGAATTTCTGGAGCTGATCATCCTCATCACCGCGATCAGCTTTTTTACCTCGGTGTTGTTTTATTATTACCTCGCCCAGCCGAAGCGGCGCGCGGGCGAGGATTTCGACGAGAAGCGGGAGGGCCGGGAATGAATCTGGTCATCGAGATCTCCGGCGTGCTCTGCCTGCTGGCGGGGCTCTTTTTCCTGCTGGTCGCGGGCGTCGGCATTTATCGTTTGCCCGACGTGTATTGCCGCGCCCACGCGCTGGGCAAGGCGCTGACCCTGGGCGTCATCCTGCTGCTCCTTTCGCTCGGGTTTCTCCTCGACGGCGCGCCGTGGTGGAAGCTGCTCGTCGCGATCTCGTTTCAGCTTGTGACCATCCCGGTGGCGAGCCACCTGCTTTGTCTGATCGGCTATCGGCGCGGCATCCGACGCTGGTCGGGCCGGGGCTGGGTGCGAGACGCGGGCCGATCGGCGGACCTGTGAGGCAGGCTGAAAGCCTGCGGTCCGGGGCGGGCGCGCGAGCAAAAGTCGCCCGGATTCACGCATCCGGAGCGCTCCTCGCCACCTCGCCGGCGCTCGTCATCGCGGTGAGCCCGGGCGTGGTGTTTTTCGGCACCATTCCCTACCCTCGGCAACGGGCCGAATTTCATGGTCAAAGCCATCGCGGACTCGTCCGGCGTGAATACCCCGTTGTTCTTCGGTTAACTCCTGCGCTTTGCGTTGCCCGGCTTGCTGCCGATCCTGCCGCTCGCCGGGTGGGTTTTTCATCTAGCGCGGCGGGCGAAGCCGCACACCTTGGGCGGCATGGGAATGTTCAAGCTTCAGTCCGAGTATGCGCCGACGGGCGATCAACCGCAGGCCATCACGGCGCTCTCGGCCTCGCTGCTCGCGGGCAATAAACACCAGACGCTGCTGGGCGTGACCGGATCGGGTAAAACGTTCACGATGGCCAACTTGATCGTGGCGCGGGACCGGCCGACCTTGATCATCTCGCACAACAAGACGCTGGCGGCGCAGCTCTACTCGGAGTTCAAAAACTTCTTCCCGGAAAACGCGGTCGAGTACTTCGTCTCCCATTTCGACTACTATCAGCCCGAGGCCTATGTGGCTTCGTCGGATACGTTTATCGAAAAGGACTCGTCGATCAACGAGGAGATCGAGCGGCTGCGCATCTCCGCTTCCAGCGCGTTGGTGTCTCGGCGCGACGTCATCGTGGTCGCCTCGGTGTCGTGCATCTACGGCTTGGGTTCGCCGGAGGATTTCAAGGAGCTGCGCATCGCGCTGGAGCGCGGCGGCATCCTCCCGCGCCAGCTCCTGCTGCAGCGTCTGGTGGACAACCTGTATTCGCGCAACGACTACGAATTCAAGCGCGGCACCTTCCGCGTGCGGGGCGACGTGGTGGACATCATGCCCGCCTACCTGGAGCAGGGGCTGCGGGTGGAGTTCTGGGGCGACGAGATCGAGTCGTTGAGCGAGTTCGATCCGCTGACAGGCGCGGTGTTGCGCCAGCTCGACAAGTTCGATCTGTATCCGGCCAACCAATACGTGACGACCAAGGGCAAGCTCGGGCTGGCGGTGGCGCGCATCAAGGCCGAGCTCGACAACCAGGTGGCGGAGTTCGAGTCCAAGGGCCTGCTCCTGGAGGCGCAGCGTATCCGCATGCGCACCAATTACGATCTGGAGATGTTGCAGGAGATGGGTTTCTGCAATGGCATCGAAAACTATTCGCGTCACCTGGCCGGCCGCGGGGCGGGCGAGCGGCCGCTGTGCCTGATGGACTTTTTCCCGAAGGATTATCTGCTGCTGATCGACGAGAGCCATGCGACGGTGCCGCAGATCGGCGGCATGTTCAACGGGGACAAGGCGCGCAAGACGGTGCTGGTGAACTTCGGTTTTCGCCTGCCCTCGGCCCTGGACAACCGGCCGCAGAATTTCGAGGAGTTCATGACGATCACCGACCAGATCGTCTACGTGTCGGCCACGCCGGCGAAGTTCGAGCTGGAGCGGTCGAGCGTGATCGCGGAGCAGGTTATCCGGCCCACCGGTTTGCTTGATCCGGTGATCACGATCCGGCCGACCAAGGGGCAGGTGGAGGATCTGATCGCGGAGTGCCGCAAGGCGGTGGAGGCGGGGGAACGTGTTTTGGTAACGACGCTTACAAAACGTCTGGCGGAGGATTTGACGGTGTTCTTTCGCGAGGCGAAATTGAAGGTCGAGTATCTGCACAGCGATATCGACGCGATCGAGCGGGTGGAGATTTTGCGCAATCTGCGGCAGGGAAATTTTGATGTGCTCATCGGCATCAATCTGCTGCGCGAGGGGCTGGATCTGCCCGAGGTGGCGCTGGTGGCGGTGCTGGATGCGGACAAGGAGGGTTTTTTGCGCAGCGAGACCTCGTTGATCCAGACCTCGGGCCGGGCGGCGCGGCACGAGAAGGGGCGGGTGATTTTTTATGCGGACAAGCGCACCGCCTCCATCGAGCGCACCATCGAGGTGACGACGGCGCGCCGCGAGAAGCAGATGGTCTACAACGCGGAGCACGGCATCACGCCGCGCGGGGTGAAGCGTTCCCAGCAATCGAGCCTGCACGTCTACGACGGCTCGGGGGTGCGCGAGGAGGAGCCGAACGCGCTGGCCGAGGGCGGCGCGGAGGATGTGGCGGCGGTGATCGCGGAGCTAGAGGTGGACATGGCCGAGGCGTCGGGCCGGCTGGAGTTTGAGCGCGCGGCGGTGCTGCGCGACCAGATCAACGCGTTGCGGTCGGGGGACTTTCGCAAGGCGGCGCAGGTGAAGTCGGATAACGCGGGCAAGGGCAAGGGGCGCGGCGGGCTGAGCACGTATTCGAAGGGGCGCGGGCGGAAAGGGCGCTAGGGCGGCTGGCGGGCCGGTTGTTTTGGGGCGGGGTCGCCGCACCCCGTTCGGCCCGAGATTCGGAAGAGGCGGGGTGTGGCGACCCCGCCCTACGGGTAATTCTAATTCGCGATCAAAATGAGACTATCATCAAAGATTGGCCAGGGCCGGCCAACGCTACACAAAGCATCCGATATAGGGTTGGCCGTCCTCGGCCAATTAGAGTCACGTTGAACCCGAAATCCGAAGTGGGAGCCGATGAGATGGCACAAGATGCTGGATCAGATGGTCGTTCGTGAATCCCGAAGTGCACTGAATAGTGCATTGAGCGGGTGAACGGACGAGCAGATGAGCAGCAGATTGCGCCAGAT
>JBBRHC010000122.1:0-9905 GCA_038223295.1 Opitutales bacterium | reverse complement strand
TCCCCGCCACCCTCACGAGCACGCCCGTGCTGCCCGCCGCCACCCCGCCGAGCCAGCCCTACTGGCTCCGCTCCGAAGGCACCCCGGGCCTCAGCCACGTCGCCGACCCTGCGCTGATCGGACTCGCGGAAAATCCCCCCGACTTTCCCGTCGAGTTCGTCTTCGAGCTCGCGGGCCAGACGCTCATCGTTCGCGACGAGCCCGTGCAACTCATCCCCGGCGCGCCCCCCGCGCAGGCCCGCCGCCCCCTCGCCGTCATCGCGCCCGTCGCCCTCGCCTTCGCCTCCGAGGTCGAGCTCCTCGCGCCCGGCGCGAGCAAACTCATCCACGTCGACGTCACCGCCGCCCGCGCCGCCACCGCCGGTACGCTTGGTCTCGATTTACCCGCCGACTGGTCCGTCACGCCCGCCGCCCAGCCCTTCGCGCTCGCTCGCGCCGGGGACCGTCTGCGCCTCGCCTTCACCCTCACCGCCCCGCCGCGCGCCACCCCCGCCGCGCCCGCCTCCGCCCTTATCCGAGCCGTCGCCGACCTCGGCGGCGCGTCCTACGACCAAGGCCGTTTCGCCATCCGCTACCCGCACCTCCCGGTGCTCCTGCTCCAGCCCGCCGCCCGCCTCCGCGCCGTCGCCCTCGATCTCGCCATCCGCGGCCGCACCGTCGGTTACCTCCCCGGCGCCGGCGATGACACCGCCGAGGCGCTCACCCGGATGGGCTACACCGTCACGCCGCTCACCGGCCCCGATCTCACCTTGGAAAAACTCCGCGCCCTCGACGCCGTCGTCCTCGGCGTGCGCGCCTCCAACGAACGCGACGACCTCGCCGCCCATCTTCCCGGCCTCTTCGCCTACGCCGAGGCGGGCGGCACCGTCATCGCCCAATACAACCGCCCCAACCGCCTCAAGACCGCCACCCTCGCGCCCTACCAACTCTCCCTCGCCGGCGCCGCCCCCGCTTTCCGCGTCACCGACGAGAACTCCCCCGTCACCTTTCTCGCCCCCGAGCACCCCGCGTTGACCACCCCGAATCGCCTCGGCCCCGCCGACTTCGAGGGCTGGGTCCAGGAGCGCGGCGCCTACTTCCCCAGCACCTGGGACGAGGCCCGTTTCGTCCCCCTGCTCGCGTTCAACGACCCCGGCGAAAAACCCCTCCATGGCGCCGTGCTCATCGCCCGCCACGGCCAGGGCCACTTCGTTTACACCTCCCTCGCTTTTTTCCGGCAGCTCCCCGCCGGCGTCCCCGGCGCCTACCGCCTCTTCGCCAACCTCGTCTCCCTCCGCCCATGAGCGAGCCGCGTCCCGCCGACCCGCGCGCTCCCTCTGCTCCGCCGCTCTCTTCGCCCGCCCGCCCGCCCGCGTCCCCTCCGCCCGCTCCGCCTCCGCCCTCGCGCCCGCCCGACTCCGCCGACACCGATTCCGCCTCCGACGACGACCACCCCGGCGTGCCCGGTTTTCGGACCTGGCGCGGCGTTTACGTTTTTGTTTTCGCGGTGTTCGTCGCCGTCGTCCTCGCGCTCACCTGGTTCGCCCGCGCCTTCGCATGAACTCCCTCGATTGGCTCGTCCTGCTCGTCACCATGCTCGGTATCGCCGGCTACGGGGCCTGGCGCACCCGCCACACCGACCACCTCGACACCTACCTGAAAGGCGACCGCACCACCCGCTGGGGCACCATCGGCATCTCCGTCATGGCCACCCAGGCCAGCGCGATCACCTTCCTCTCCATCCCCGGCCAAGGCTTCGAGAGCGGCATCGGATTTATCCAAAACTACTTTGGCCTCCCGCTCGCCCTCATCATCGTCTGCGCCGTTTTCCTTCCCATCTACCGCCGCCTCGGCGTCTACACCGCCTACGAGTTTCTCGGCCAGCGCTTCGATGGCAAAACCCGCCTGCTCGGCGCGGGCCTTTTCCTCCTTCAACGAGGCCTCGCCTCCGGCGTCACCATCTACGCCCCCGCCATCATCCTCGCCACCGTACTCGGCTGGCGACTCGACCTCACGATCATCTGCACCGGCCTGCTCGTCATCGTCTACACCGTCACGGGAGGCAGCGCCGCCGTCAGCCTTACCCAAAAATGGCAGATGGGCGTCATCTTCGGCGGCATGGTCACCGCCTTCGTCATCCTTCTCACCCGTCTGCCCGACGGCCTCGGCTTCGGCGGCGCGACTCACGTCGCCGGCGCTCTCGGCAAACTCGAAGCCGTCGATTTTTCCCTCGATCCCGACAAACGCTACACGCTCTGGACCGGCCTCTTCGGCGGCCTTTTTCTCTCCCTCTCCTATTTCGGAACCGACCAGTCCCAGGTGCAGCGCTACATCGGCGGCGCGTCCCTCCGCGAGAGCCGCCTCGGCCTCATGTTCAACGCCCTCGTCAAGATTCCGATGCAGTTTTTCATCCTGCTGCTCGGCGCCCTCGTCTTCGTTTTCTACCAATTCCAACCCGCGCCCCTTTTCTACAACCAGGCCGAGTGGCGCCATTACGCCGAAGGCCCTTCCGGCGAACCCTTCCGCGCCCTCGAGGCCAAACACGCCGCCCTCCACGCCACGAAACAGGATAAACTTCACGCCTGGCTCGCCACCCGTTCCGACGCGTCCCCCTCCGAAGTGGCACGGGCGTCCCGCCCGTGGTCCGCCACCACCACCACCACCGCCCCGGCCGAGCCCGCCGCCCGCGCCGCCCTCGTCGCCGCCCACGCCGCCACCGAGGCCGTGCGCCGCGAGGCCAAGGCCGCTCTCCTCGCCGCCGATCCTCGCGCCAAGACCAAGGATTCCGACTACGTCTTCATCGGCTTCATCCTCGCCCAGCTTCCCCACGGTGTCATCGGCCTGCTCATCGCCGTCATGATCGCCGCCGCCCTAGGCTCCAAGGCCGGAGAGCTCAACGCCCTTGGCACCACCACCACCATCGATCTCTGGCGCCACTTCCGCCCCCTCGCCGCCCACGACGAAGCGAGAAACGTGCGCGCCGCCAAATGGTTCACCGCCCTCTGGGGCCTGGTCGCCATCGCCTTCGCCCTTTTCGCCGGTTTTTCCGAGAACCTCATCGAGGCCGTCAACATCATCGGCTCCCTCTTTTACGGCGTCGTCCTCGGCCTCTTCCTCGTCGCGTTTTTTCTCAAGTGGGTGGGCGGCACCGCCGTCTTCTGGTCCGCCATCGCCGCCCAGGCCCTGGTCATCATCCTCTACAACACCCTCTCCATTTCCTACCTTTGGTACAACCTCATCGGCTGCGCCGCCTGCATGCTCTTCAGCGTCCTCCTCCAACTCACCCGCCCCGGCAAAACCAATTAGGCCTACTTTATTAAATGCAGACATGGCCGCAAAAAGGCGCGGAAGTCGCAAAAAGCAGGGTTGGTTTTGCGTCTCTTGCGTCTTTTTGCGGCCCATTTCCCTACCGAGGCCTGAGTTTTAACTCATGTTATCAAACTAGAATCAACCGGTCTCCCCGTCTCCGATCCCTCCGACATCCGCGCCTATCTGTGTTATCTGCGGTTCAAAAAATCCCCTCCTCTAAACGCCCTCGCATTCAGCCATGACGCCCCCCGCCCCGATCATCTGTTTCGGCCAACAACCCTGCGGATTTTTCCCCCGGCGTTTCCTGCACGCCAAGTTCGTCACCGCCCGCCGCCTCCAGGCCGAGCTCGGCGGCGAGATCGTGTTTTTCTACCACGACAGCGACCACGACCCCCGCGAGACCCAGACCACCCTCCGTCACCGAAAAACGGATACACCCCTCACCTTCAACTTCGCCTACCTCAACAAGACCCAGCGCAAATTCTCCCCCCTCTACGCCAAAAAGATCCCCTCCGGCTGGCGCGAGCAAACCGCCCGCCAGCTCCCCGCCTACGTCGACCCCCGCTGGGTCGCCGCCTTCAAATCCGTCGCCGGCCTGCCCGCCAGCCCCTCCGCCGGCCACGCCCCCCCCGCCACCCCCGCCGAGCCCGCTTCCTCCTTCGTCCCGCCCGACAACGTCGCCGACTTCTGCCTCCGCCTCTATCGTGCCATGGGCCTGCTCGAAGGCATCCGCGTCGTCCGCTCCGGCGACCCCGCCTTCCGCACCGCCGCCTGCCCCATCGACGACTACTTCGTCGACGTCCTCCACGAGGGCGAACTCGTGCGCGCCCGCCGCGCCCCCGACGGCGCCCTGCAACTCCACGAAGGCGGCGCTTCCTTCATCACCCTGCCCCCCGCGCCCTACACCGCCGCCCAGATCAGCCCCTCGCGCGACAGCCGCCTGCGCTGGATGCAGTCCGTTCTGCACTGCACCCACTACATCGCCGGCGCCGGCGAACAGGCCTACCTCAATCCCGCCGACGCCCCCGGGATCACCTTCGTCCCCCGCGACCCCGTCACCCGCTCCGAGGAGGCCTACGTCGAGTGAGGCCCGCCGGTTGGTCGTGCCCGCCGTTCGGGCGTGAGTTCCGCTGGTGGGGCGTGACCTCCGGGCGCGCCGTTCTCCAGCCCTTCAGCCGTTTCCAGGCTCAGCTCAGCCCGGCCTCACGCAGCACCTCGTCGAGCTCGCGCGGTTCGATCCGCAAATCGGCCGCGAGGTTCTTGATCGGCGCCCACCGCAAGGCCGGCTCGGCGCCCGCCAGACCGTGATACCGCAGCCCCAGGCTCTGGCTCAGGCGCGCGTAGAGCGGCGAGGGCCAGTTGCGCGGCACCAGCTCGATGATCCGCGTCCCCGGCCGGCAGAAAATCAGGTTGGCCAGGGCCGCCCCATGCACCGCGACCACCGCCTCCGCCGCGCCAAACAAGCCCGCCTGCTCCGCCACGCTCAGCCCATCCATCGACAACCGTTCAAAACCGTGTCGCGCCAACTGCTCCGCCACCGCCTGCTCGTTGATCAACTGGCGCGCCGACACCGCGCCACGCACCACCAGCAGACGTCTCCCGCCCCTGGCCGCCTCCCGCGCGGGAAAAAGCCCTTGGATAAACTGCGCCGGCCAGGCGCGCGCATCCGCAAAACCGGCGACCATCGGCTGCGACGGCACCCACAGTCGCTCGCACCGGATCACCCCCGGCCCCGCCGCCACGATCTTCTCCGGGGCGATGCCCAGCGCGGCCAAGGTCTCCCGCACATAGCCGCGATCCGGCGGAGGCGTTATCCAGTGGTCGATCCGCCCGGCCACGGGCCCGAGCAGCGCGGCGCGCGACACTCCCTGCCACAGCCAGTGAAAGTAGTTCGTGTGATTCGGCATCGCCAGCGTCGCGCACGTCCCCGCCAGCCGCCGCTCGCCCGCCTCGGGCTCCGGCCGGAAGTCGTGCGCCGGCGGCTCGTCGCCAAACACATCCCCGATCAAGGCTCCCCCGCCCGTCACCACCTGCCCCTGCACCCCGCACACCGCCGCCTCCACCAGCTCGACTCGATACCGCGGCGTCGTGTCGATCTCCTCGCCCTTGGCCCACAGCCACCGCGCCCCCACCGGCCACAGCGGCACGGCCTCGAACCGCGCCCGCCCCGCCGGGAGCACCTCCTCGTAACGCCCGCCCGCCTCCCGCGCACGAAGCATGCCCGGCGGAGGTGGCATCGCGCGCGGGGGCGACGAAAGATAGCGGCGGGCCACGCGTGTCAGCAACCATCGCCACCCCGCCCGTTGGCTGAGCCCGCGATCCGTCATGTGCTAAACTTTCGGCCTTCCATGGTTGATTGGGATAAAACGTCCCGCGCACCTCCCCCCGGAGCAAACCAACTTTGCGCCTCCGCCGCCCCCTCCCCGTAGGATTGAACGTAAGTTCGATTGCCGTGCCCACGCCCCCGACACCGCTGCGTCGCTCGACTTCGCGGACCAGGCCCCTCTGATCTTTCCTCGTGTTCACCGCCCTTCCCACGCTCCCGCCGCTCCTCGCCTTTGGCGCCCACCCCGACGACCTGGAATTCGGGGTCGGCGCCGTCATCGCCCAGGAAACCGCCCTCGGTCGCCCCGTGCACCTCGTCGTCTGTTCCCGCGGCGAAGCCGGCACCCACGGCACCCCCGCCGAGCGCACCGCCGAGGCCGAGCGCGCCGCCACGATCCTCGGCGCCACCCTCGAGTTCATCACCCTCGATGGCGACGCCCGCCTCGAGCTCCGCGCCGCCCACGCCTTCACCCTCGCGGCGCTCCTCCGCCGCCACCGCCCCGCCCTCGTGCTCGCGCCCAGCCTGGTGGAGAACCAACACCCCGACCACTCCCGCCTCGGTCGTCTCGTGCGCGACGCCACCCGCCTCGCCCGCTACGGCGGCCTCGCCGAACTCCGCGATCACCCGCCCCACGCCTGCGCCCAGCTCCTTTACTACGCCCTCTCCACCGACGCCGAGCCCCGCGACCTCGCCCCCATGCTCATCGACGTCTCCGCCCCCTCCGTCCTCGCCGCCTGGCGCTCCGCCATGGAGGCCCACGCCTCCCAGCTCCGCACCCGCGATTATCCCGCCCTCCAGCTCGCCCGCGCCCAGGTCAACGGCGCCCGCTGCGGCTCCCCCGCCGCCATCGCCCTCTACCCCAACGACCCCCTCGTCTTCCCCTCCCTCGCCCCCCTCGCCCGCGCCGCCCGCCATTTCTAATTCTACTTTGTTAAAATGAGGATGTGGCCGCAAAAAGGCGCAAAAGTCGCAAAAAGAAGGATCGGTTTGCGTCTTCTGCGCCTTTCAGCGGCCCATCCTCTGACCGTGGTTTGAGTTACAACCTATTTTACCAAAGGAGAATTAGTCCCCCCGCTGCCAACTCCCCATCCGCCCAAGCCTTTTGTGGCCCCTCCTTTCCGATCCCTCCGCCTCCGCCGCGCTCCGCCCCGCCCCGCCCACCGCTCGCCCGCTCCAATGTATTTTTTTGCGCGTTCTGTGACTTTTTTCGGCCACCCTCCGATCCTTTTGCGGTCCGCCAGCTCCTCGGCCCCGCTCCCGTTCCACCCAAAAACATGTCCCCCGACCGCCCGCTAAAAATCGCCATCACCTGTTACCCCAGCGTCGGCGGCAGCGGCATCCTCGCCACCACCCTCGGCCTCGAACTCGCCGCGCTCGGCCACGAGATCCACTTCGTCAGCTACGAGCGCCCCTTTCGCCTCCCCGCCGACGTCCCGAACCTGTTTTTCCACCCGGTCGTGATCAATAGCTACGGCCTCTTCAAATACCCCGACTACACGCTCCCCCTCTCCGTCAAACTCGCCGAGACCGCCCGCGACTACGCCCTCGATATCATCCACGCCCACTACGCCGTCCCCCACGCCACCGCCGCTCTCCTCGCCCGCGACATGCTCCCCGAGCACCGCCGCCCCAAAGTCATCATCACCCTCCACGGCACCGATACCACCCTCCTCGGCCGCGACCCCGGCTACGGCCCCGCCATCCGCCACGCCCTCGACGCCGCCGACGGCATCACCGCCGTCTCCGAGTTTCTCCGCGCCGAGACCCACCGCCTTATCTCCGTCAAACGCCCCATCGAGGTCATCCACAACTTTTTCACCCCCCGCGCCCCCGGCCGCACCCGCGCCGCCGTCCGCCGGGAACTCGGCGTCGCCCCCGGCGAGGTCCTCCTCTTCCACTCCTCCAACCTGCGTCCCGTCAAACGTTTCGATGTCCTCCTCGAAGCCTTCGCGCGCGTTCAGCCCCGCGCCCCCTGTAAACTCCTGGTGCTCGCCGGCGGCGATTTCCACGCCTTCTCCGAGGAGGTCGCCCGCCTCGGCATCGGCCCCCGCCTCGTCGTGCGCGAAAACGTCACCGCCATCGAGGACTACCTCCAAGCCGCCGACCTCGCCCTCTTTACCTCCGAGAGCGAGAGCTTCTGCCTCGGCATCCTCGAAGCCATGGCCTTCGGCGTCCCCAGCGTGTCCACCCGCGTCGGCGGCATCCCCGAAGTGACCCTAGACAACGAGACCGGCGTGCTCGTCCCTCCCGGCGATCTCGAAGCCCTGGTCAACGCCCTCGCCGCCCTCATCACCGACCCCGCCCGCCGCGCCCGCCTCGGCGCCGCCGCCCGCCTGCGCGCCGAGACCACCTTCACCGCCCCCCAGATCGTCGGGCATTATATGCGTTACTACCAATCCATCCGCGCCATCGGCACCCTCCGCGACGGCGCCGGCATGTGAAAAATAAGCGTTCAATCCGTTGAGGCCAAATTTGGGTCGAGTTAAAACAGTGACCCCGCCAACGGCCTCCTTGCCCCCGCAGACGCCACACACTCGATGTTGCGCAAGCGCATCCTCGGCGACGGCGTGCCCCTCATGCCCCAGAGCGAGCTCGACCCCGCCGCCGAGACGCTCCTCCGCGCCTACATCGCCGAGCTCACGTCCCGCCCCACTTACGCCGAGTGGCAAACCACCCATTTCCCCCCCGACGGCCCCTTATCCCCCCAAGCCGCCCCCACTGCCGACCCCGACGCCGACGGCGCCCCCAACCGCCTCGAATACCTCGCCGCCACGCCCCCCACCTCCCCCAATGCCAACCCCTTGGCCATCAACCTCGTCACCACCCCCACCCCCGCTCCCGGTGGTGAATACATCTTCACCTTCCTTCACCCCGCCGCCCGCAGTGCGATCGTCGAGACCAGTACCGATCTAGCCACCTGGACGCGTTGGCTCGTCCCCGGCAACACCCCCACCTGGCCCGCCACCGACACCCCCCGCGAACTCCGCGCCCCCGTAGACGCCGATCGCCGCTTCTTCCGCCTCCGCCTCGACGAACGCTAAATCCCGCCTCCGCGCCCCTTCCGACGTAGCAGCGCCTGTAAGGGCGTGGTCCTTGCCCGCCGCTTCACGGCCCGAGGGTCCGGGGAGTGCACGCATCCCGCGTGCTCCGACAGGCGTCCCGCGTGTCCCGCACGTGAGATCGATTCCGGTCGTGGAGCAGTGGGGTAGGGCGCGACCGCTGGGCGCGCCGATTCAGACCGTAGCCCGCCTCGGGAGAGGCGGGACAATCCTTTGCAAGCAGCCGACCCCAACCCCGTCCCGTTTCAACCAACGTAGACTGCAGATCTGCTTCAACCCCGGGAAATTCCAAAATTCAACCCGCCACCCTTACTCCCTCATGCCCAATAATTACCCGATAATCCCGCCTGCCCGTAGAGTCTCTGCCCTCCTCTTGTCACAACTATTTCCTTCCCTATTCCCATGCTCCCACCAACAAATAGGGTAATCTACCTGCATTTCTATCCGTAAAACTAACCATTTCCGAAATCAGTCTTACCACACGCATTCCGCTCCATGAATCCGCTCGCCAAAACCTTACTTTGTCTTATCGCTGCGCTTCCAACCGTAAATGCTGCCACGGTTATTTTGGGAGATACAAGTGGAAATGGCCGCGGCGCAAATGCAATTGATATTCAATCTCAGCGAGAGGCGCCCAATCAGGTTGCCGGGTGGGAGGCGACCGCACTGGGATTTAGCAATAGGGCTTCAGGCAGGTCATCGACAAGTATTGGTGATCATAATGTAACTGCAGGAGACTACTCCTTGGCATTTGGCCGACGGAATAGGTCACTCGATAGCGAAGCCTTCACCGCCGGGATGTATAATGAGGCTGATAGCTATGCGATCGCGATAGGTATCGAAAACTATTCGGGTTTGTCGTCCGTAGCATTAGGCAGACAAAACCTAGCATCGGCGGAGTCTGTGGCATTAGGGCTTTCGAACAGAGTCACCGGACATGGATACGCTTTTGGTTCTTGGAATTTAATCTATTCGGGTTCGGTTTTCAATAGTGTATATGAACCTTCCGGTGCCTTTGGTTTCGGAAATATTTTAGATGTAAATGCCACCGATAGTTTTGCCGCAGGCTTGAATAATGGAATTAATGTTCCGAATGCTACAGTCTTCGGGGCCAATATTGTTAACTCCACACCTGGATCCACCATGATCGGCCCCTCCAACGCGGCCAAAGTCACAATCCTTTCCTCGGGCAACGTCGGGATCGGCACCCCTGCGCCCGCAGCCAAACTGGA
>JBBRHC010000121.1:0-9910 GCA_038223295.1 Opitutales bacterium | reverse complement strand
TCTGGCGCAATCTGCTGGTCATCTGCTCGTTTGTTCACCCGCTCAATGCACTATTCAGTGCACCTCGGGATTCACGAACGACCATCTGATCCAACTTCTTGCGCCATCTCATCGGCTCCTACTCCGGATTTCGGGTTAAAGTCGAAGACCAAGGGGGTAGTGGAAATGGCGGGGCTGGCGTGGCTGGGCAATTTTTACGAACACCGTCTGCGTCCGGATGAGTTGATCGCGACCGTCCTGCAGTATCTTCACCTAAACCCCTACCACGCGAGGTTCGTAGAAGCCGATGCGGTGTGACCGTGGTTCTGGCTGGGCGCGGAGTAGGCCGAGTGGTTTTCGCCTCTGCTCGACGGGGGGAAACCGTTTCCCGAGTGGTTGCAGTAGGGGTGTGGATGCAGGCCGTCCGTGCGCATACGCGGTGGGGTGACCGGTGGCGGAGCGTCCGCAAGCGAATGGCCTACGGGGGCGGCGGGGCAACGAGGTCGTCGGGGGTGTAGAGGCGGCGGTCGGGGCCGGCGCTGCGGAGCTGGATAACATCGGCGGACAGCGGGTGCACCTGCCAGGGCGTGCCCCAGCGGTCGAGCAGGCGACCGTCGCGGATCGCGGGGTGATCGGGCGGCAAAGCGGCGGTGTCGAGCGCGGTGCGATCGGTCAGGGTGGAGACGAGATCTTCGTTGAAACCGATGGAGCGGCGCGCGTCACCCAGGCCGGAATGAACATAGCCGTTTACCAAATCGCCAAGCGCAGCGAGATCCTCGGCGGGTGAGCCGTCGGCGGCGAGCAGGCGTTCCCAGGCGAGCACGGGCTGGGCGGCGGTGCCGGCGCGCGACGGGAGCTGGGCAGGCGGGGTGGCGGGCGCGAAGGCGGGGGACGGGTAACTCGCGGAAGGGGAGGGTGAGAACGAGGCGGACGTGGCGGACGTGGGCGCGGGGCGGATTTGCCACCACCGCGCGCCGGCCAGGGCGGCGAGGAGGAGCAACCACGTGGCAAGGCGGGCGCGGCGCATCGGTCGCGGGGCGGTGCGCGGGGCGGCGGGATCACACATTCATGAAACCGATGGGGGCGAGGCCGCCGGGGGTATAGAAATTCCCAATGCGCGGGAGCACATCGCCGAGGTCGCCGGGGGCGACGCCGAGCCAGAGGGCGAGCTCGGCGAAATACTCGTCGACCGACCAAGCGGGGATGGCGGAGCCGCGCGAGGTGACGATGTCGGGGCCGGCGAGCGCGAGGTCGGGGTAGCGGCCGTAGACGCGGCCGCCATTAACCGCGCCGCCGAGGACGAAGGCGTTGCCGCCCCAGGCGTGGTCGGAGCCGGCGCCGTTGGAGGTGAGGGTGCGGGCGAAATCGGAGGCGGAGTAGAGGGTGACGTTGTCGCGCAGATTCAGCTCGCCGAGGCCTTCCCAGTAGGCGGCGAGGCAGCGGTTTACGACGTCTACCATGCGGTCCATGCTGTTGATGACCTCGTCGTGGTGATCCCAGCCGCCGTAGTTGAGGAAAAAGGTCTGGCGGCGCAGGCCGAGCTCGGTGCGGGCCTTCATGGTGCGGAGCATAGCCTTGAACTGCTGGCCGAGGGTGCGGGCGGGGTCGTTGGCGGCGGTGAGGCCGGCGGGGTAAGGGTAGGCGGCGTCGCCGGGGAAGAGGGTGGTGAGAGTGTTGGCGTCGAAGGAGTCCTTAAAGGCGGCGCTGGTCTCGATGGAGTCGCGGAGGTTCTGATTAAACGTCTGGTCGAGAAGGTTTTGGTATTCTTGCTGGAGCTGGTTGTCGATGGCGGCGGTGCGGGTGGCGGAGCGGCTGGTGGCGCTGACGGTGGGAGTGGTGTAGGGCGAGTTGTAATCGCTGGGCAGGGAGCTGCCGGTGGTGCCGATGTTGTAGTTGAAAATGCTGCGGCCGGTTTGCCAGACGTTGTTGCCAGCGAGGGAGATATTCATCGACACGCGGGCGTCGAGGTTGCCGGCGTGGAGGAGGTCGGCGGCGCGGCCGGCCCAGCCGATGGTGCGGGACTCGGTGGCTACGGAGGTATGCCACTGCTGCACTTGGTCGGAGTGGGAGTAGAGGCCGCTGGGGCGCCGGGCGGTGGAGTTGTTGTAAGTGGTCTTGGTGAGACGCTCGGCGAGGGTGCCGACGTTGGTCACGAAGGCCAGGTCGCCCTGGCCGTAGAGGGTGGCCATGCCGGCGGAGGCGCCGTGGTTGGCGCAGCGCGGGTGGACGCCAAAGCCGAAGGGATCGGTGGCGTGGGCGGCAAGCGTGAGGATGGAGGCGGAGGGCAGGGCGAGGCCGTCGGAATTGGTCACGGCGTCGTAGGTGCCGCCGCGGGTGGTGACGTAGGTGGAGAAGGGCGTGCCGGCAGTGGGCGCGGGGACGAGCAGGTTATACGAATCCATGCCGCCGGCGAAAAACAGACACACGAGCGCGCGGTAGTCATCGCCGGGGGGCAGGCCCTGGGCGGCGGCGGAGTTGGCCATGCGGAGATTCAGCAGGGTCGAGAGCAGACCAAGGGAGCCGACGGCGGCGCAACTGGCCTGGCCGAGAAAATCGCGGCGGGTAAGGGGGCGGGGCATGGGATTAGGGATGTAAGATGGGCGATGGTTGATGGCTGATGTCGCATGCCGGAGTTCGGATGGCTGATTTCGGGTGGCGGATGGGGGGAGCGGGAGAGACATCCATTATCCATGATCCATCTAACATCTTACATCCTACATGCCTTCATTTCAGCACGGCCGCGTCGGTGGAGATGGCGACGAGGTGGGCGGCGACGCGGAAGCGGGCGCGGGCGCGTTGCTCGGGGACGGGGGAGACGAGGCCGGCGGCGTTGGGGTCGTCGAGGCGGCGCACGGCGCGAGTGACGGCGCGGAAGGTGGCGGGGCTCATGGCGCCGGCGCAGAGGGTGCGGTCGAGGGCGGCGACGAGCGCGTCGGGGTCGCCGGCGGCGAGGACGAACCACGGGGTCTCATCGAGGCGGGTGTTCCAGAGGGTTTCGTTGAAGCCGGTGGTGGCGGCGTTGTCGTTCTGGGTGGAGGGGTTGAGCTGGGTGACGTTGGCGGAGGTGCTGGTGGCGGCGAGCGCGGTGGAATAGCGGTTGGGGCCGGTGATGGTGGTGACGCTGTTGATGATCTGGAGCTCGGGGGAGACGAGCGAGGCGTCGGTCAGGGGGCCGGGGGGGCGGTAGTCGGGTGAGTAGAAATTGAATACGCTGGGCGCGCTGAGCGGGCGTTGCAGGACGTCGGCGTCGAGGCTGGCAAAGCCGCGGAAACGTCCGTCGGGCGAGGGGACGATGCCCATGGCGCGGGCGAAGGCGACGTAGCGGGTGTAGGGCTCGCGCACGAGGCCGTGGGTGGGATCGGAGATGCGGGCGGGATCACGCGCCTCGGGGTCAAGGAGCAGGGCGCGGACGACGGCGCGGAGATCGCCGCGCACGCCCTGACCATTGTTGGCGAAGACGGCGGAGATGCGGGCGAGGTAGGCCGGGGTGGGATTGGAGGTGACGAGGCGCTGGATGAGCAGGCGGCTGATAAAGGGGCCGACGTTCGGGTGGGTGAAGAGGTAGTCGAGCGCGGCGGTGAGGTCGGCGTTGCCGGCGGCGCCGGTGTCGGGCGAGGCGGTGGCGACGCGGGCGGGCAACGCGAGGGTGGAGTGGCCGGGCAGCCAGAGCGTTTTGGCCGCGACGTCGTGCTCGACGTCCCACATGCGCATGGAGCGCCAGGGGACGTTGCTGCTGTCGTTGAAACGGGTGGTGGGAATCTCGACGAGGTTGGTGGAGCTGGTGAAGCGCGTGCCGTAGCTGAGGCCGGTGAAAACGCGGGCGAACTCGCCGATCTGGGTCTCGCCATAGGTGGGGATAGTCTGGCCGGCGGGGATGGTGAAACCGTCGGGGTCGAGGTCGGCTCCGGTGGAGACCGCGCGGGTGCCGTCGGGGTTGAGTCGCCAGAGGCCGATAGCGAAAAGCTGCATCACCTCGCGGGCGTAGTTTTCGTCGGGGAAACGGTTGAGCGAGACGTTGGCCTTCCGGTTGCGGAGAGAGCTAAGGTAGAGGCCCATCCAGGGGTGGCGGGTGACGGCCTCGAGCAAGGTGCGGTAGTTGCCGAAGGCGTTTTCCAATAAGGTGTCCTGGTAGCTCGTCATGCCGCGTTGGTCGTCGGAGAGCGAGGTCATGCGATCCGAGATAACGAAGATCTGGCTAAGCGCGAAAGCCACTCGCTGGCGCAGCGGATCGGAGTCGATGTCGGTCCGCATGGTTTGCCGCCACCACGCCTCGAGGCGGTGATCGCTGGAGACCGCGGAGGAACTGGTGCCGGTGCCCAGCTCGGTTTGCCAGACTTGCACGATCGGCAGGTGAAGGTTGAGGGGACGCGCGAACTGCGCGTCGAGCCAGCCGGCGAAGCCGAGGTCGCGCACGCGGGTGAGCTCGGCGGAGGCGGGTCCGAAAGTCGCCTGGGCAAGGAAACGCGCGGCGTCTTTTTCCGCCGGTCTACCGTCGGCCGCGTCGGTGATGCGCAGGGTGGCGGTCAGGGCGGCGGGCGCGCCCAAGGTGTAGCCGGCACCGGCTAGCAGGGTGACGGTGATGGTCTCCGGGGTCGGGCCTTCGTCGAGGGCATCGCCGAGCGGCGTGAGCGAAAAATACGCCTCGTCGGCACCGAAGGGAATCGTGACCGAGAGCGACGGAGGCGTGGCGTAGTCGAACCCGGATACAGCGGTGCCGCCGAGGGTGAGGTTGACGGTGAGCGGATCGAGCCGGTTGGTGCGACGGACGACGACCACGCCGGGGTCGGGCCAGTTTTCCGCCATCGCGGGATCAAGGGCGGCGATGGTCACGGTCTGGGACGTGGCGGCGAGGGCGGTGCGGAGGCGCTCGAAGTCGGTGATGCGCGGATTACCCGTCGTGGGTGTGGTCGGATTGCTACCTAGGCCTTCGCTGAAAACGCGTTGGGGATTATAGCCGGCCGTAAGTTCTTCCCAGTCGCTCAAGCCATCGAGATCGGTGTCGATATCCTCGGCGCGAACGCGCACGAAACGGCGGGGGGCGGGGTTACCGGGTGACGCGGGGTCGGGAATGGCGTCGGGCGCGATGGTCTCGCGGTGAGGGCCTTTCAGGTTCGTAAAGGTTTTGAGGATCGTCCACGTGACGAGGTCCGGGCTGCTTTCGAGTTGGTAACGTTTGCCGCGCAGGGCGGGCCAATCGAGGTCCAGGCTACCGTCGGGGCGCACGCTTACGGCGCTGTTTAGACGCGAAGACGGGTCTCGCGGATCGGTGCCGAGGATGCTCTCCTGAAGATTGGTAAAGCCATCGCCATCCGAGTCGGCCGAGGCGGACAGCGCGGCGGCGGAGAAACGCGTCTGCCAAACGTCGCCGAGCTGATTGAGGTCGGTGTCGAGCATGGCTCGTCCGACGGTGAAAACGCACAGAAAACTAGTCGCCGACAGACAAAGGGGGATAGGACGCATGGCGGGGCGGGGACAAAAACTCTACGGAGGGGGTATCCGAAACACATCCGATTCGGGCATCCGGCGCAATCCATGATGAGATCAAAGCCTCTTTTAACGTTATCGGAGCAATTCGCGCGTTTGTGCCGTTGTCTAGCGTGCGGCGGCCTGCACGCTTTGAGGCATGAAGGAGCTTGAGTCATATGTAGGTTGCAAAAGTAAGCCGCCGGGTTTGCTGCCGCTGCGTTGGCAGCCATATCCGATGCGTCTTCGACGGCTGCTTCGTTGCAAAAAGGAGCGGCCGCGTTCAATGCTGCGTTGGGTCTATCCCATCGTGCTGGCGGGCGTGGTGGTTGTGGCGTCCGGGCGTAGCCACGTGGCGGCGCCAGACATCGTGAACATCGACAAGATCGTTCATTTTTCGGTGTTCGGTTTGCTCGCCACGCTGGTCGCGCGCGCTCCGGGGACGCGCCACGCTTGGGTTGCGGTGTTGGTGGTGTCGGCATTCGGCATCAGCGACGAGATACGCCAGAGTTTCACGCCTGGGCGCTCAGTGGAGTTTGCCGATTGGATGGCGGACACCAGCGGGGCCTGCTTTGCGGTGGGACTTTACACGTTTTGGGATTGGTATCGCCGCTTGTTGGAGACTCCGCTGCGCTGGCCTCGTCGATGTGCTCCGGCCCTGCGTGCCGCCGCTCCAGTCGCCGAAAACACCGCCGCCGCCCCCGCCACCGCCGCATGACTCCTGCCGAAGCCTCTGACCGCCTCGCCGCCCTCCGCGCGGAAGTCGCGGCGCATGATGAACGTTACCACCGAGAAGCCCGCCCCGAGATAAGCGACTTCGATTACGATCAGTTAAAGCGTCAACTGGCTGACCTCGAAGCGGAATTTCCGGCCGAAGCCGCCGAGATCGGCGCGGGCTCGCCGACAAAACGAGTCGGCGATGATCGCAGCGCGGGTTTCGTGCGTGCGAGGCATCGGCAGGCGATGACCACGCTGGATAACACCTACGATGAGAAGGAGCTGCGGGATTTTCACGCGCGGCTCGCCAAGCTTTTTGGCCGCGCCGACCTCGCGTTCAGCGTGGAGCCGAAAATCGATGGCGCTTCCATTTCGCTCACTTACGAGCGCGGTCGCCTGGTGCGCGCCGTGACGCGCGGAGATGGCGAGGAGGGCGACGACGTGACGGCCAATGTGAAGACCATCGCGAATCTGCCGCACGCGTTGAAGGCTACGCGCGAGGTCGCGCGGGCTGGCGCCCTCGGGCCGGCCGCCGCGGGCACCGAGGCTGGCGTCACGGCGGGTGCGGCGGGCGCGGCCGAGGCTCACGCCGCCGACCTGGGTTCCGGCGCGTCGCCGTTACCCGCTCGCATCGAGATTCGCGGCGAAGTTTTCCTGCGTTTCGAGGAATTCGCGCGCATCAACGCCGCCGAGCAGGAAGCGGGCGGCGAGCCCTATGCCAACCCGCGCAATCTTGCCGCCGGCACCCTGAAGTTGCTCGACTCCGCCGTCGTCGCGGCGCGCCGGCTCGAAGTTGTACTCTACGGCCTCGGCGCATGCGAACCGGCCGCGCCCGTGGCCTCGCAAAGCGAGTGGCACGCTCGCTTGGCCGCGTGGGGTTTGCCGACGCTGGAGCACCGGAGCGATGTGGTGGGCATCGAGGCGGTGGTTGCGGCCATCCGCGCGCTCGATGCGGTGCGCGGCGGCCTGCCCTACGCGACCGACGGCGTGGTGGTGAAACTCGACGACTTCGCACTCCAGGCGCGAGCCGGCTACAGGGGCGAAGGCCAGAGTGCGCGCAAACTTTCGCCGCGTTGGGCGTGCGCCTACAAATTTGCCCCCGAGCAGGCCGAGACGCGCCTGCGCTCCATCGCCATCCAGGTCGGCCGGACCGGCGTGCTCACTCCGGTCGCGGAGCTGGAGCCGGTGTTGATTTCGGGCAGCACAGTCGCTCGCGCCACGTTGCACAACGCGGACGAGATCGCGCGCAAGGACATCCGCGAAGGCGACTTCGTCGCCATTGAGAAAGCGGGCGAGATTATCCCGGTCGTGGTCGCGGTGAATTTGGCGCGGCGCACGCCGGAGTGTGTGCCTTACGTGTTTCCCCTCGCATGTCCCGAGTGTGCCACCCCGGTGGTGCGCGTCGAGGGCGAGGTGGCGATCCGTTGTCCCAATGCGGACTGCCCGGCGCAGCTCGTCACGCGGCTCGATTACGTGGCGGGTCGCGCCGTGCTAGACTTGGAGAGCCTCGGCGGCGTGGTGGCCGAGGCTTTGGTTCGTACCGGAGCGGTGCGCGACGTGTTCGATTTGTTTGCCCTGGAGGTGGATAACCTCGGCGCGCTCAACCTCGGGACGCCCGAGACCCCGCGCATCCTCGGTTTGAAAAACGCGACCAAGATCGTCGATTCGATTTCGCGCGCGAGGGCGCGGGATCTCGGGCGTTGGTTGCTCGCCTTGCAGATTCGCGATGTGGGGGGAACGACGGCGCAGGACATCGCGGCGGCGCACGGGACGTTGGATGCGGTCTCAAACTCACAGATGTTGGTTCGCCTGGCGCGCCTGGCGGACGTGGTCGCGGAGATGGCGGTGGCAAGCCCGCGCTCGCGCTTGAATCCGCCCAAAGACGAGGCGGAGCGGGTCGGGCGCGCCGCGAGACACGCCGCGCTGGCCGGCGAAAAAGCCGAGTTGGAAACACATCGAGAACGCACGCCCGGCGCGGACAAGATCGGCTATGAGGCGGCCCGCCACACGCGGGATTTTTTTGCCTCCGTTCGCGGGCGGAGGGCGATCACGCGCCTGGCCGAGCTGGGTATCGCGCCCCAGGCCTCGCGCAGCGCGGCGGCGCCGGTGCTCGGTGCGCTGGCCGGGAAAACCTTCGTGCTCACGGGCACGCTGCCCACCCTGGCGCGCGACGAGGCAAAGCGCTTGATCGAGGCGGCCGGTGGCAAGGTGAGCGGAAGTGTTTCGGGAAAAACTCAGTACGTCGTTGCCGGCGAGGAAGCCGGTTCGAAGTTGGAAAAAGCGCGCTCGCTTGGGGTCCGCGTCCTCGACGAGGAGGCGTTGAAAACTCTGCTAGCTCAGTCTCGCGACGTCTTAGACGGATAACGCATATAAGACGCTGAAATTGAGTCAGATGTAAGCACGGAACTTTCCACATGACCGACGACGAATTTCTCGAAGATCTCTCGCGTCGGGCGTTTCGATATTTTTTCGACAACGCACACCCGCACACGGGACTGGTTCCGGATCGCGCGCGCGCCGATGGCTCCAAAGCGGGAGACATGGCGAGCGTGGCGGCGACAGGTTTTGGAATTACCGCGTTGATGATCGGGGCGGATCGAGGTTGGGAATCACGCGCCGAGTGCCGCGCCTGCGCCGAGCGGGTGCTGCGCACGCTGTGGCGAGACGCGCAGCACGAGCGGGGTTTTTTCTACCACTTTTTGGATGTGCGCACCGCGACGCGCGGCTGGAATTGCGAGGCCTCCAGCATCGACACGGCGTTGGCGATTTTTGGCGCGCTGTCGGCGGCTCGTTATTTTGGAGGCGTGGTGGCCGAGTTGGCGCACGCGATCGAGGCGCGCGTCGAGTGGCCTCGGATGCTCGATGGGGCCGGGAGAATCCGACACGGCTGGAAACCCGAAGGCGGATTCCTGGCGTGGAGCTGGGATCAGTTTTCCGAGCATTATGGTATGACGTGGTTCGCGGCTCACCACGCCACACAGCGTGCACCGCTTGCCACTTGGTCGGCGTGGCGGCGAGAACCTTGGGTGGTCTACGCGGGCGAACGGTTTCTGCACCACTCGCCGCTTTTCGTGCACCAGTTTCCCCAGGCTTGGCTGGATTGGCGGACCTATCGCGATGAAGTGAGCGGGGTGAATTTTTTTGCTCAGGCCTGCGCGGCGACGCGCGCGCAAAAACAGTTTTGTCGCGATCTAAGCAGACGTTTCCCGGGCTACGAGGAAAACGTTTGGGGGCTCACCTCTTCGGATGGCGCGTCAGGCTATACCGACTGGGGCGGTCCGCCGATACGTGCGGGCGAGGTGGATTTGCGCATCGATGGCACGGTGGTGCCGTGCGCCGTGGCAGGCTCGATGCCGTTTGCGCCCTCGGATTGCATGGCGGCCTTACGCGAGATGCATGGGCGATGGGCGAGCGCCATTTACGGCCCTTACGGCTTCACCGACGCGTTCCACCCGATTACGGGCTGGGTGGGATGCGACGTCGTCGGCATCGATCTGGGCGTCACGCTGTTGATGGTTGAGAACCACAGATCCGCTCTGGTGTGGCGCGTGATGGCGGCGCTGACGCCGGCGTGAAGGTGGGCTTGGGAGTGAAGGGATGGGTGGGGTGGGCGGGGCGGGGGTGGGTCGGCCGGAGCGGGGATGGGGGGAGGAAGGGCGTCTGATTTTTCGTTTGCGAGTCCGGCGGCGTGCAGTGCCAGCAAACCGAAACTCGCGGAAACGCCACCGTTGCAGTAGAACACCACGTTATC
>JBBRHC010000120.1:0-9926 GCA_038223295.1 Opitutales bacterium | reverse complement strand
CCGGGTTGCCCGACTACGCCGAGGTACTGCGCCTCGAAGGCGAGCCCGCGCTGCGCGGGGCCGGCGAGGGCGGCACCGAGAGCTGGGCTGGCGACGTCCCGCTCGGGACGCTGCCGGCGGGCTGGTCGGCGACGGCGGATGTGCGGGATCCGGAATTTCTGGAGGACCGTCGCCGCGCCGAGGTGCGCGACCTCTGGCTGTGGCGCAGCCTGCTCGGCGTGGCGGCGCTGCTGCTCCTCGCCGGCGTCCTGGAACTGGCCTCGGGTGTGCTCGGCATGGTGAACCGCGGCCGCCAGGCGCGCATCGCCGACCAAAAACCGCAGGTGGAGTTGATCGACGCCGCGCAATCGCTGGCCAACCGCATCGGCGAGCTGAGCGAGAAACGCCTGATGCCCTTTGAGATGATGGCGGTCATCAACCCCACCCGCCCGGACTCGATCGTTTTTCAACGCCTGGTGACGCGGGGCCTCCTCGGTCTGGAGGTCGAGGCCCAGACGGCGAACGCCGAGGACGTGGGCGCCTATGAGGCTGCTCTGAAGGCGCTGCCGGCGCTTGCCAAGGTGCAGGTGCGGGAGCCCCGCGTGCGGGATGGGGTGACGAGCTTCGTGCTCGCCCTGGAATTCAAGGCCGACGCGCTGCGCAATGGAGGTGCCCTGTGAAGTTCCTCAAAGCCTGGTTCCTGGCGCGCCTGCTGCGCGAAAAAGTCCTGGTCCTCGTCCTCCTGCTGGTCGGCGCGCTCATCTGGCTCTCCTCGGCCATGGGCGGCCTGGGCACGAGTGTGCGCGCGTCCCGCGCCGCCAGCGCCGAGCTCGATGCGCAAGCGCTGTGGCTGAACAACCGCGAGGGCATCGAGGAAGCAGCCCGCAAGGCGGCGGGCAATCTCGATGCCGCCAAGACCTATGACGCCACCCGCCTCGTCGCCGAGGTGATCGGCATGGGGCGGCGCTCCGCGCTCGCGGTGAACACCGAGCCGCCGCGCACGCTTCGCTCCGCGCAGTTCGCGGTCCACACCGTGCAGGTGACCGCGCGCCGCGCGGAGCTGGCCACGGTGCTGCGTTTTTATCAGGAGCTCGCGAGCAAGGCGCCCTACCTCGGCCTCGAGCAGGTCTCGGTGCAGGGCGACCGGAGCGCGCCGGGCATGGTCAACGTCAACCTGCAGATCGCGTCGGTGGAGCTGTTGTCCACGGCGGGCGCGGAGGCCAAGTAACTCACCCGCCATGGTCATTATCGCTACCTTCGGCACGGTGGACGAGGCGAACCTGCTGGCCGCCCGCCTGCGCAGCGCGGGCATCGTGTATGAGCTGCGCGACGAGAACACGCTCACGATGAACTGGACCTACGCGCTGGCCATCGGCGGGGTGAAGGTGGCGGTGCAGGACGAGGACGAGGACGACGCGCTGGCCATCTTGAACGACGCGCCGGGCGAGACGGGCTGAGCACGACTCACACGTGCCGTTCGGGGGCGATTGCCTTCACGCGACCCTCACGCGGCCGGATGGCCGAAGAGGCCGCGTTTCTTGATCGCGGCGGCGACGGGGGCGGGGACCATGGTTTCCCATTTCGCATCCTGGGTGCGGATGCGCTCCAGCACGTCGCGGGAGAAGATGCCGAGGATATCGCGATCGTAGCCGACGATGCACTCGAGGTAATGGTTCTCCAGCAAGTGTTCGTAGAGGTTGCGCAGATGGGGGACGACCTGGACGTTGCGCGCGTTGATCAGCACGTCGCGACCGAAGGGGGAGACGGGCGCGCCGGAGACGGCTTTTTTTTCCGGAAACGGGGTGGCCTCGGTCGTGGCGTGGTGGCCGGTGTCGAGGTAGCGGTCGTAGGCGATCTGCTGCATCGGGTAGATGTAGAGGCGTACGCTGTTGCGGAAGAGGCGGCCGAAGTTTTCCAGGATGCCGCCCTCGAGGTGCTCGTAGTACTTCTCGTTGAAGATCTCCAGGAGGTTGTTGATGCCCATGGCGACGCCGATCATCTCCTTGGTGTAGCGGCGGAAGTAGGAGGTGAGGCGGTAGTATTCGCTGTAGTTGGAAATCAATACCGTGCAGCCGATGTCGCCGAGCAGATCGACGCGGGAGAGGAAATCGGCGGGGTCGAGCGCGCCCTCGGCGAGCAGGTTGTTCATGGTGATCTCCATGAGCACGATCATGTCCTTCCCCTGCACGCCGGGCTCCTGCATGAACTGGGCGCAGGCGCAGTTGAGCATGTCCACGTTGACGTGGGTGACGGGGCGGAAGCTGCCGCGCTCGACCAGGATGGCTTTTTTATAGAGCACCTCGGAGGGCTGGAGGACCTCGCCGCCGGGCCCGAAGAGGACGGCGTTGGTGAGGCCGTGGCGCACGAGGTGGAGCGACATGAGGCGGTTGTCCACCTGGCCGAAGGCGGGGCCGGAGAACTTTAGCATGTCGATCTCGATGCGGTCGGAGCCGAGGTTGTCGGCGAGGGAGGCGATGAATTTATCCAGGTCGTCGCGCAGATAGAAGGCGGCGTATAGGAGGTTGGTGCCGACGATGCCGATGGCCTCCTGCTGGCGGAGGTTGTCTTTGTCCCACATGCGCACGTGGAGCATGACGTCGCTGGGGTGCTCGTCGCCGGGGGAGGATTGGAAGCGGATGCCCATCCAGCCGTGGCATTCGTTGTTCCCCTTGTAGGCTTTGGCGGCGACGGTGTCGGCGAAGACGAAAAACTTGGTGGTGGCGCCGCGTTTCTCGCCGAGGCGGGTGACCAGCAGCTCGTATTCGTGGTCGAGCATGGTGACGAGGCGCTCGCGCGAGACATAACGCGGGGCCTTGCCGTAGATGGCGTCGCTGAAAGTCATGTCGTAGGCCGACATGGACTTGGCCACTGTACCGGCGGCGCCGCCGGCCTGGAAAAACACCCGCGCCACCTCCTGGCCGGCGCCGATCTCGGCGAAGGTGCCGTATTTCGAATCGTCGAGATTGATCGTGAGCGCTTTGCGATTGGTCGTGAGGAGGGTGGCGACGGGCTGGTCCATAAGGGGAAGCGTGAGTGGTAGCAGGTGCCGTGCAAAGCGCGGAGCGGGTGAAATTTCGGCGGCGAAAAACGCGTCTCGCCGCGCGCGTCGCGCGAGCCCTAGGGTGCGGGCACTCATGAAAGCGTTCTTCGCCTCGTTCATCGGAACCCTGCTCGCTCTGGCGGCATTCTGCACCACGGTGATCGTGCTGCTCTTCGGCGGCTTTGCCCTGCTCGCCTCGATGGGCGAGCGCGCGGTGGTCTCGGTGGAGAACGATTCCTACCTGGTGCTGAATCTCGACGGGACGAATCTCACCGATTCGCCGCCGCTGGTGGACGAGGGTGGCCTGGGCTGGTTGCTGAGCGGGGATTCGCCCCGTCCGCTCGCGATCCGCGCCGCCACCGCCGGGTTGCGCCACGCGGCGCAGGATTCGCGCATCCGCGGCGTGTTTATCACCGGCGCCTTTGCGCCCGCCGGCTACGGCACGGGCTTCGCGGCGCTGGAGGAGCTGCGCGAGGCGCTGGCCGGGCTGCGCGCGGCGGGCAAGCCGGTGAAAGCCTACTTCGACGAGGCGGGCACGGCGGAGATGTATCTCGCCTCGGTGGCCGACGAGATCTCGCTCAACCCCTTCGGGCTCGTGGTCATGCCCGGCCTGGCGAGCGAGCCGATGTTCTACGGCGCGGCCTTCGAGAAGTGGGGCGTCGGCGTGCAGGTGACGCGCTCGGGCAAATACAAGGGCGCGGTCGAGCCCTTTATCCGGAGCGATATGAGCGCGGAGAATCGCGAGCAGTTGACGGGGCTGCTGGGGGACTTGTGGAACGTTTTGCGCGGCGACATCGCCAAGGCGCGCGGCATGCGGCCGGAGGCTTTGCAGGCGTTGGTGGACGCGGAGGGGCTGATCTCGCCGGAGTCTGCGCAGGCCGCCGGGCTCGTCACCGCCATCGCGTATCGCGACGAGGTGTTGAAGGCGCTGCGCGAGGATACCCGGGTGGCCTCCGACAAGCCCTTCCGGCAGATCGCGTTTTCGGATTACCTGAAACAAGTCCCCGCGCCGCGGGGCGACGGGCGGGTCGCGGTGGTTTACGCCGAGGGCGAGATCGTCGACGGCGAGGGCGGCGAGGGTGAAATCGGCGGCGCGACCTTCGCCCGCGAGCTGCGCGCGCTGCGCGAGGACGAGGACATCGCGGCGGTGGTGCTGCGGGTAAACAGTCCCGGCGGCTCGGCCAGCGCGGCGGAAGAGATGCTGCGCGAGCTGCGCCTCCTGCGCGACGTGAAGCCGGTCGTGGTGTCGATGGGCAGCTACGCCGCGTCGGGCGGTTATTGGATCTCGGCCTATGGGAATCGCATCTACACCGAGGCGTCCACCGTCACGGGATCCATCGGCGTGTTTGGCGTGCAGTTCGACGTGCAGCGCCTGGCGGAGTCGGTCGGCCTCACCTGGGACCTGGTGCAGACGAGCGAGAAGGCTGGCATGCTCACCGTCACGCGGCCCAAGTCGCCGGCCGAGCTCGCGGTGTTTCAACGCCTGGTGGACCACACCTACGAGCAGTTTTTGGTGCGCGTGGCGGAGGGGCGCTCGCTGGAGAAGGATCGTGTGCACGAGATCGCGCAGGGCCGCGTATGGTCGGGCGCGCAGGCGGTCGAGCTCGGCTTGGCCGACGAGATCGGCGGGCTGGACGACGCCATCGCGCACGCCGCGCGGCTGGCGAAGATCGAGGGCGCGCCCGAGTTGTATGAATTTCCCGGCACCCGCCCGCTCGCGGATGCGTTGGCCGATGCATTTAGCGGGCGCTCGTATCCCGAGTCGCGTTTCTCCGCCAACGTGCGCGGACCGCTGGGGCGGCTGGTTCGCCAGGTCGAGGAACAGGTGCGCACGCTCGAGGCCTTCAACGATCCGCGCGGCGTGTATGTGCGCCTGCCGCTTGACCTGCGCCCGCGCTGAGGCTCGCTGCCGCCCGCCCTTGTTTTTTCGTTTTTACCATGAGCACCACCCGACTTCTTGCAGACGTTCCCGCCACGGTCATCCCGGCCGGCACACCGGCGATCCTGGCGGCCGGCGAGGGCGTTCACATCGTGCAGACCCTCGGGGGCAACGTGACGGTGCGCACCGACCACGGGCTGTTTCGCATCGCGCGTGAACACGCCGACGCCATCGCCGGGCTGGATCTGGAGAGACTGGATCGCGAGGCGGCTCCGGCGGCGGGCGCGGACGGCGGCGCGGCGGGCTTTTCCGAGCAGGCGGTGTGGGAGGCGCTAAAGGGCTGTTTCGATCCGGAGATTCCGGTGAATATCGTCGATCTGGGGCTGGTCTACGACCTCGACATCGACGATGCCGCGACGGGCGGCAAACGCGTGGACGTGAAGATGACTTTGACCGCGCCCGGCTGCGGCATGGGGCCGGTGATCGCGGAGGATGCGCGCCGTCGCGTGGCGGCGCTGCCCGAGGTCACCGAGGCTCGGGTACACATCGTGTGGGATCCGCAATGGGCGCCGCAGATGATCTCGGAGGCGGGGCGCAAGCAGCTCGGCATCGAGTGAGGCGGACTTCCTCGATACCGACCGCCGCATGAAGCTAGCCCTTGTCACCGAGACGTATCCGCCCGAGGTCAATGGCGTGGCGATGACGCTGAGCCGCGTGGTCGGCGGCCTGCGCGCGCGGGGGCACGCGGTGGAGGTGGTGAGGCCGCGACAGAAGGACGAGCGCGGCGCGACCGGGGATTTTTTGGTGCCGGGGCTGCCCATTCCGTTCTACGACTCCCTGCGCGTCGGAGTGCCGGTGGTGGGGCGGCTGGAGGAACGCTGGCGGGAGTGGCGGCCCGACGTGGTCCACGTGGCGACGGAGGGGCCGCTGGGCCTGGCCACCCTGGCGGCGGCGGGGCGGCTGAGGTTACCTCTGACCTCCAGTTTTCACACCAACTTCCACGCCTACGGCGGGCACTACGGGGTGCCGGCGCTGCGCGACGCGACGCTGGCTTATCTGCGGTGGTTTCATGGCCGCACCCGGCTGACGCTCGTGCCCACGCGGCAGATGGTCCGGGAGCTGGCGGCGGATCGTTTTCGCGGTCTGGCGGTGATGTCGCGCGGGGTGGACACGGCGCTCTTCGATCCGGCGCGGCGCGACCCGGCGCTGCGGGCGCAGTGGGCCGCGGCGGAGGCGGATCCGGTGGTGCTCTACGTCGGGCGGCTGGCGGCGGAGAAAAACCTAAGCGTGGCGGTGGACGCCTTTCTGCGGCTGCGGGAACGCGAGCCGCGCGCGAAATTCGTCCTGGTGGGCGACGGCCCGGCGCGGGAGCCGCTGGCGCGCGCGCATCCAGAATTCCACTACGCGGGCATGCGGCGCGGCGCGGAGCTGGCGGCGCACTACGCGTCGGGCGACCTGTTTTTCTTCGCGAGCGTGACCGAGACCTTTGGCAATGTGGTCACCGAGGCGCTGGCGAGCGGCCTCGTCGCGGTGGCCTACGACTACGCGGCGACGCGCGAGTACGTGCGCGAAGGCGCGAACGGCTTCGCGGCGGAGTTTGATCGCGCGGAGGCGTTTTACGCGGCGGCGGAGCGGGCGCTGGCGGCGCGGGCGCGTTGGCCGGAGATCCGCCGGGCGGCGCGCGTGACGGCGGCGGGGCTTACCTGGGACGCGGTGGTGGCTCGCTTCGAGGCCGATGTGCGCGTATCGGCGGGCGTGTAGGCGAGCTAGCGGCGGAGCAGAGATCGTAGTTTCTCGCTGATTTTATCGCGGTAGTAGCCCGCGTCGCGGGCGCGGAAAAAGCTGAGCATACGGGCCTTGGAGGGGCCCTGGCAGTGCAGGGTATTCAGCCGGATCAGGGCTTGATCGGAGAGGCGGCGGGCATGGGGGCGATCCGAAATCCACTCAAGGACCTTGATGCCATCCTGGGTGACGTAGCCGTCGGCCTCGTGCACGACGTTGTCGTACGCGGCGTGGTCGTGGGGCACGGCCAGGTCGGCGGTGCGGAGCTGGCGACGGGCGACAAAATCGTGCAGCGCGTGCATGTCGGAGACCGCCGTGTAAGGATTGGCCGCCCTCCACGTTTCATATTTTCGGGCGAGCGCTTCGTGTTCGTGGGTAAATAGATGCGTGATGTGCGCGCAGAATTCACCGACCAGGGCAGGACGCGGGAGAAAGAGCGAAAACGGGCCCTGAAAACCCACGAGCGCGAGATCGCAGGCGGCGAAGCGCGGGAAGTCAGCGTCCAGGTCTTGGTAAACAAGGACATCCGAATCCAGGTGAACGATGCGATCCGGGCGGTGTTGGCGGATGTAATCGGCGAGGACGAACCAGCGTTGAAAACAAAAGAGCTCGAAGTCGCGGGAGTTAAAACTGAGGTGGCGGTAGATTTTCTCGAAGGCGTCGGCCGGGCTCCAGTAGGCGGAAAGTGGAAGGACCCGGGCGTAGGGCTTGAGGCGCAGTTCGGGCTGATCGGTGAGGACGACGATATCGGCGCGGGGATTAAATTTCCGCGCCTGTTTCACGCTGTAATACAGATACCAACTGGGGCTGCGGTGGATAAAAATCAGGGTGATGGGCGGTTGGTCGGCCTGCGCGGGGCGAGCCCGGTGCGAGCTGTGCTCGCGGCGCTGAGCGACCGGATCGGCGATGGCGTCTTCACCGGAGATTTTGTTGATGCGCAGCAGCGGTGGGGCGGTGCCGGAACTCATGATAACCAGCGGTTTTGCTGGCACATCCGCCTGAGGCAAGGCGGGAAAACCCTGATGCTCCAGCCCCCGGCCGGATCACCTCCGGCGCGAGTTATTTCCCGGCGGGAGTCTCTCCCGGCGTGCCGGGGGCGTCGGATCCCTGGCGTAGTTTTTCGATGCGAGCCTGGATCTGGGCGTTGGTGAGGTCGACCTGTTGGTAGTAATGCGAGCGGCGTTTGTAGTCGGCGGAGTAAATGATCCGGTTGCGCAGGTCGGCCTCGAGCTCGGCGGCGGCGCGGGCAAGGGCGGCTTCGCGTTCCTGTTGGGCGCGGAGAGCCGCGGCGAGGGCGGCCTCGCGATCCGCGGCGTCCTTGGCGGTGGCCTCTTGGGCGCGGAGTTTTTCGAGGGCGGCGAGGCGGGATTTTTCCGCTTCGGCGGCTTCGCGGGCGCGTTGGTCGGCGAGGCGGCGGGACTCGGCGTCGGAGGCGGCTTTCTGCGCGGCGACGGAGGCTTCGCGTTCGGCGGCGGCGAGGGCGGCTTCGCGTTCGGCGGCGAGGCGGGCGGCGGTGGCGGCGGTTTCCTGGACGCGGAGGCGCTCGGTCTCGGAGGCGGCATTGGCGGCTTCTTGTTCAGTGGCGAGGGCGGCGAGGCGTTTGGCCTCGGCGGCCTGGGCGGCGGCCTTTTGCTGTTCTAGCAGGCGATCACCCTCGACCTCCTCCGTGGCGACCTTGCGCAAGGTCTCGGTTTCCGCCTGGCGAGTTTTATAGGAGCGCCAACCGAAAATTACGGCGAGCAAGAGGAGGATCAGGACGATGACGATGATGAGGCCGCGTTTCATGGTGAAAATGGTAGAAACCCCGATGAGAGGGGGGTTCCGTTACCGGTCTGTCAAACTCCGGGTCGAACTCCGTGGTGGATACCCTGCACACGTGCGCAAACAACCTCGCGCTCTGAGCCCGGCCTCTGGTCGGATCCGGACTTTGCGACGGACCACAAGGCCTCCCTGCGCTCCCGCGCAGGGCCACGCGCAGGGTTGCGCGAAGCGCCGAGCTGAGGAGAAGGCAGCCCGACTCGGGAGCAGGGGATTTCCGCAAAGCCCTTCGCGCTATCGCGCCGGGGTTTGCTCAAAGGGGCACCTTGCCCTCCCGGAACCTCGTCTGGCCGCCCTGTACCGCGCGCTGGTCATCTTCCCGTGCTCTGCCAGGGCGGTATCGGAACGGTGGTGCAACCCCGTTTGGAGGAAAATCCGCCGCTCGGCGCGGTGGCGGGTTTCGCCGCAGGTTTTGTCGCGCTGGCTTTTTACCTCACCCGGCTCGCGCTTCGGCGCGGCACGCGGGCTTACCGCACGCAGGCAAACCCGTTTGCTACCGGCTGGAGTGCGGGACGGTAGAATCTTTCAGCCGGAGGGGCCTTGCGAATTACAGCATTGGTCATTCAGCGGTGAAGCCTGAGTTTCCCACCATGACCGCCCTCCGCATTCTTTTCACCGCCGTCCTGCTCGGCATGCTTGGCCTTGTCGGCTGGGCCAGCAGTCAGTGCGCGCTCTTTTCCATCCCGCGCGAGGTGTTCACCCACCCCTGGTTTATCGCCACGCTCTTCGACGCCTACCTCGCCTTCATCGCTTTCTGGGTCTGGCTGGCGTGGAAGGAGGGCACCGTCGCCGCGCGCGTGCTCTGGCTCTTCGCCATTCTGCTCTGGGGCAATCCCGCCATCGCCACCTACATGCTCGTCGAGCTCGCCCGCGTGAAACGCGAGGGCGGCGGCCTCGATGCTGTCTTTACTCGCAAGCGCCCCGGCCACCTCCGCCTGCCCGCCATCCTCCTCGGCCTCGCGGTCGTGGTCTACGTCATCGGCGCGAAAGACGTGCTCTTCGCGTGAGCCCCGCCGCTCCTCGCCGCAGTTTCTGGCAACGCCGGGTGCGCGACCCGCTCCTTGGCCTTCTCACCCAAGGCGCCACGCCCGAGAAACTCGCCATCGCCATCGCCTGGGGCGCCGTCTGCTCACTGTTCCCCTTCCTCGGCCTCACCACCGGGCTCAACGCCCTGGTCGGCTGGTGGCGCAAGCTCAACCAGCCGCTCATGCACGCGCTCAACTACGCCTTCGCGCCGCTCCACCTGGTGATGATCCTCGTATACGCGCGCCTCGGCGAGTGGCTGTGGCGCGCCCAGGACGAGCGTTTCTCGATCGCGGACATGCTTCGCTCCTTTCGCGACCTGAGCCTCGGCGAGTTTTTCCAAAAATTCGGCTGGGCCGGCATCCACGCCTTCTCCGCCTGGGCGCTCACCGCGCCGCTCGTGTT
>JBBRHC010000119.1:0-9974 GCA_038223295.1 Opitutales bacterium | reverse complement strand
CGCGGGCTGGTGGTTGGTTTGGTCGCGGGCAGATCTTTCGGCGGGCGAACGGCCACCCCGCGCTCGATGCTTTTTTCCGGTTCGGGCGCGCCCGCGACGGCCCGCTCGAAGTTGAGCGTGCCGTCGGCCTCGATGCGGACGGTGGCGCTGGGATCGACCAGCCGAATCAGGTCGGCGTGGAACGCCAGAGGCGCGCTCCCGACGAGGATGCCGGTGAGGGCGAGGTCGTTCCACTTCACGAAATCCCGGGCTTGTTTGCCGTCCACCACCGCGAACCCCGCGATGCCCAGGTCGCCCGCGTAGCCCACCGCGCCGTCGCGCAGGGTGGCCTTGCCCCGGGAACGCAGCGTGCCGGCGGCGAGGCGAAGGTTGAGCAAGGGCTCGAGGTAGGGGCTCGCGTTGGCCAGCGACACGCCCTCGATTTCGAGCTCGAGCGTCGCGACCAGCGGGCGGGCGGAGGCGTCGCCGGTGACCACGATGCGCCCCGCCTCGGGCAGCTTAAGCTCCAGCGCGAGCGGGATGGACTTGGCGAGGTCGGCCGAATCGAGTTCGCGCAGGGTCAAGGCCAGCTCGTCCACGCGATGCACCGCGAGGCGCGCGGTGGTGAGATCGGTCAACTCCACCTGCACGCCGGTAAGAGAAAGCTCGCCCAAGGCCACCCGCGCGCGCGGCGCGTCGGAAGGAGTCGGGGCGGCCGACGCAGGGGCCGTGGGTGGGGAATTCGGCGCGGGCACGGGCTGCAATAGACGCAGCAAATCGATTCCGTCGGCGTCGCGCGTCGCCTTCGCGGTGACGCCCTCGATGGCGATTTTGACGATCGCCGCCTGGAGCGAGAAAGAATCGGCCGAGATGCCCGTGACCGCGAGACGCTTGAGCGTGAACGCGTCCGCTTGCACGCCGGGCGCGCCGAAACGCACGTCGCGCAAGGTGAGCGCGCCATCGGCCAGGGTGAGCGCGGGCGCATCGTCCCGGAGCTCGAAGGTGTAGCGTCCCGCCACATCGGCGAAGGCCGAGCGCAACTCGCCTCGGACGAGTTGGTGGTAGTAGGGCGAGAGGCGCGCGACATCGATGTTGGTCAGCACCAATTCGCCCTGGGATTTTACGGGATCGGCGGACACGGTGCCCTTCCAGGCGAAGCGCTCGCCCGCGGCGGTGACGGCCTCGAATTGGTAAGGCGAGTTCGGGTCCCCCACGGTGCGAAAATCGGACAGGGAAAACGTGAGCGGTCCGACCTGGGTCGCAAAGGGCCGCTCGTTGCTGGCGTCCGCGAAGGAAATCGCCGCTTCCGTGACGGTCAATTTGCCGATGGAAAGCGCCCTCGGCCGGGCTTGGGGATCACCAGGCGCGGGGGGCGGCGCCGCCGGGTCGGGCGCGGTGAGCCTGGCGACGATGTCGTCAAAATTCAGCCCGCCGTCCGCCGCCCTGGCGACGCGGGCGCGAAAGCCATCGAGCGCGATCTCCTGGAAACGAATCTCGCCCGCGAGAAGCGACCACGGATCCAGATTCGCATGCAAACGGCGCCAGCCGGTGAATTCGCCGGCGGCGGGGTCGGCCTCGGCGATGGCCAGATCGTCGATGGTCGCGGAGAACACCAGCGGGTTGATGCGCACCGCCTTGATCGTGACCACGCGGCCCAGGCGGACGGAAAGCTGCTTGATCGCCTGCGCCTTCACGATGGGCGGCAGGCCGAAAAAGCCAACCGCCACGACTACCAGCAGCACGACGCCCGCGATGATCCCCGGGCGAAAGCGCCGCCAGGGCGAAGGCGTGCGCCCGCGCGCGGCGCGCAGGCTTTTAAGCGACGGTGCCGGCGACTCGGGAGAGGGGCTGCTCATGGAATGCGGGCAACCAACCCAATCGCCCGCCCGCCCGCAAGCCCGGCCGAGGACCGAAGACTTGCGCGCGTGGGCGAGTTGGCGCGTTCGCTCGCAATCCCGCCTTGTGCCCGCGCGCCCGGCGACGAACTATGGCCCTCGCATATAGCCATGAAAACCAAGGTCTTTGTTGACGGACAAGAAGGCACCACCGGGCTCCAGATTTTCGAGCGTCTCGCCGCGCGCGCGGACATCGAGCTCATCCGGATCGATCCCGCCCTGCGCAAGGATCTCGCCGCGCGCGCCGCCTGCCTGAACGCCGCCGACGCCGCCTTCCTGTGCCTGCCGGATGACGCCGCCAAGGAGTCCGCCGCGCTGGTCACCAACCCCGCCACCTGCGTCATCGACGCCTCCACCGCGCACCGCGTCGCCGAGGGCTGGACCTACGGCGTGCCCGAGCTCGGCGTCGCCTACCGCGAGGCGATGCGCGCCGGCAAACGCATCGCCAATCCCGGCTGCCACGCCACCGCCTTCGCCCTCGCGGTGCGCCCGCTGGTGCAGCGCGGCCTGGTGCCGGCGGATTACGCGATGTCGTGTTTTTCCATTACGGGCTACAGCGGCGGCGGCAAAAAAATGATCGCCGACTACGAGCAAAACCCTCCCGCCAGCCTGCGCAGCCCGCGCCCCTACGCGCTTGCGCTCATGCACAAACACCTGCCGGAGATGCGCGTACACACCGGCCTGGCCCATCCCCCGATCTTTAATCCCGTCGTCGCCGCGTTTTACCAGGGCCTGACCGTCACCGTGCCGCTGCCGCTCCACGCCCTGCCCGCCTCGCCCAGCCCGGAGGCGCTCCACCACGCCCTTACCGAGACCTACGCCGGGGAGAAATTCATCCGCGTGCTGCCCTTCGGCGACGAATCGGTGCTCGATGGCGGGTTCTTCGACGTGCAGGCCTGCAACGGCACCAACCGCTGCGACCTCGCCGTCTTCGGCCATGCCGGCCATGCCGTTGTCATGGCCCGTCTGGACAACCTCGGCAAGGGTGCCTCGGGCGCCGCCATCCAGTGCATGAACATACACCTCGGCCTCGACGAGGGTTTGGGCCTGGTCGCCTGAACCTGAACTCCGCTCGAACGCTTCCCCCCGCTCCCCGCTCCGCATGCACCTCTTTGAACTAAAGTCCGAGATCGCCCCCGCCGCCGTCGATGCCGTCGATGACATCCTGCTCGAATTGGGGGTCGAGGGTTGGAGCCTGCTCCAGGACGTGATCATCGGCCGCGCGTGGATCGTGGGCATCTTCACCTCGGCCGATGAGGCGCGCACACATTGGGCGGAGTTGTCCCCGCTCCTGCCCGCCGAGGCCGGGGCGGCCGCGCCGGTCGAGCGTCCGCTCGGCGATCAGGATTGGCGCGACAGCTACAAGGCCCACTTCAAGGCCTGGCGCTGCGGTCGGCTCCACTGGGTCCCCGTCTGGGAACGCGCCACCCACGAGCTCGGCGCGGGCGAGACCGCCATCTGGCTAGATCCGGGCCTCGCGTTCGGCACCGGCAACCACGAGACCACGCGCCTCTGCGTGGAGCGCCTCGTCGCCCGCGCCGGGAGCCATCCGTCGCGGGGCCGGGTGATCGACGCCGGCTGCGGCTCGGGCATCCTCGCGCTCTCCGCCGTGCGGCTCGGTTGGACAGAGGTCTCGGGCTTTGACAACGACGCCGAGGCCGTGCGCGTGAGCGAGGAAAACGCCGCGCTCAACGACCTCGCGGGCGCGGTGCGCTTCACCACCGCCGACCTCGTCGGCGGGCTGCCGGACGGCACGCAGGCGGAGGTCGTCCTCGCCAACATCCAGGCCGATGTGCTCATGCGTTTCGTGCCCGAGCTGGTGGGCGCCATCGCGCCCGGCGGCTTGCTGGTGCTCAGCGGCATCCTCGCCCGCGAAAACGAAAAGGTGCGCGCGGCCTTCGTCCCCGCCGTGCCCGGCTGGACGGTCGAGCACCGCGAGATGGGCGAGTGGAGCGACGTCGCGCTGACGCGGCCGTAAAGCGGCGCCGCCCCGAAGACGGCTCGGGTTGACCGCCGGGCGGGAATAATCGCCGAACTTTCGGCCTCTCACCGGGTCTCCTCCTTTCCCTCCCCACTTTACCATGAACCCACGCCATCACCTTCCCCGAGTCGTCTTCACCGCTCTCGCCCTCGCCCTGGCCGCCGCTCCCGCCGCTGGCCTCCGCGCGGAGGACAAAACCGCTTCGTCCGCCTCGACCCTGCCGGTGGTGGGTCCTTCGCCCGCTTGGAAACTGACTGGCCTGGACGGCAAGGAAATCGGTCGCGACGCGCTCAAGGGCAAGGTCGTGGTCGTGGATTTCTGGGCCACTTGGTGCCCCCCCTGCGTGCATGAAATCCCCGGCTACGTGAACCTGCAAAAGAAGTATGCTGATCGCGGCTTGGTCATCGTCGGACTTTCCGTGGATCAACAGGGCGCGGCGGTGGTTACCCCCTTCGCGCTCAAACAAAAAATCAACTACCCGCTGGCTCTCGCCACCGAGGAAATCGTCAATGCGTTTGGCGGCATCGAGGGCATCCCCACCACCTTCCTGATTGATCGCGAGGGTAACATCCGTCACAAGAAAGTCGGCTCGATGGACGAGGCCGATTACGAAAAACTCCTCGCCCCCCTGCTCTGACCTTCCGTGCCGGCCCGGCCGGCCGCGCGAAAGAAAAGCCCGCCTCGAATGAGGCGGGCTTTTTCGTTTTATAGAACGCAAAGGCATCTCGGGCCAGGCGGCCGTCGCACCTCTTATTCTAATTCGCGATCAAAATGGGACTATCATCAAAAAATTGGCCAGGGACGGCCAACGCTGCACAAAGCATCCGATGTAGGGTTGGCCGTCCCCGGCCAATTGAATCACTTTGAAAGCGAATTGAAATTAGCCCTTTTCCAGATCCAATAAAATCTCGCGCGGGCTGGAGCCGTTTTCCGGGCCCACGACGCCGCGTTCCTCCATCAGATCCATGATGCGAGCGGCCCGGTTGTAGCCGATGCGCAGGCGACGCTGGAGGGTCGAGGTGCTGGCGCGTTTCGTGGCGCGCAGCACGCCCATGGCTTTTTTGTAGAGCTTCTCGTCGTCCTCGTCGTCGCCCGCGTTCTCCACTTCCTCGTCGTTGTTGGAGTTGGCGGCGGCGTCGTCCTCGATCTGGTTTTGCACGTTTTCCGCGTATTTCGGGGGGCCGTTGCGCTTCAGGTATTCGACGAACTCGGCGACCTCCTCGTCCGAGACGAAGGCGCCCTGCGCGCGCACCAGCCGCGAGCTGCCGGGCGGGGAAAACAACATGTCGCCGCGCCCGATCAAGGTGTCGGCGCCCTTGCCGTCGAGGATGGTGCGCGAGTCGACCTGCGAGGCCACCTGGAAGGCGATGCGCGAGGGCAGGTTGGCTTTGATGATGCCCGTGATGACGTTCACCGAGGGGCGCTGGGTGGCGATGATCAGGTGGATGCCGGCCGCGCGGGCGAGCTGGGCGAGCCGCGCGATGCTGGTCTCGATCTCGGCCGGGGCGACCATCATGAGGTCGGCCAACTCGTCGATGATCGCCACGATGTAGGGCAGGCGCGCGGGCATCGAGGCGAGCTCGGCGGCGGTGGCCACCGAGGGGTCGAGGCCCGCCAGGCCGGGCTGCGCATTGGCTTCGGCCGCGCCGGCGGCGGGCTTTTTGCGGTTGTTAAAGCCCACGATGTTGCGCACGCCGACCTTCGCGAAGAGTTGGTAACGCATCTCCATCTCGCCGAGCAGCCATTTGAGCGCGGAAGGCACCTTTTTCGGCTCGGTCACCACCGGGATAAGCATGTGCGGGAGGCTGTTGAAAACCTTCAGCTCCACGACTTTGGGATCGACCATGATGAGGCGCAGATCCTTCGGGCTCTTGCGGTAAACGATGGAGGCGATGATGGAGTTGATGCACACCGATTTGCCCGAGCCGGTGGCGCCGGCGATTAGCAGATGGGGCATCTTTGCGAGGTCGGAGATCAGCGGCTTGCCGGACACGTCCTTGCCCAGCGCGATGGGGATCTCGGCCTTGGTGGACTCCCAGTCCTCGGATTCCAGAATCTCGCGCATGCCGACCGGGGTCGGGACGCGGTTCGGGATTTCCACGCCGACCGCCGCCTTGCCCGGGATCGGGGCCAGGATGCGGACCGACTGGGCGCGCATGCCGAGGGCGATGTTTTTGTCGAGATTGGCGATTTTTTCCACCCGCACGCCGGGTGCGGGCACGACTTCGTAACAGGTGATGACCGGGCCCACGTGGATCTCGCCCGGCGTCACCGTGACCCCGAATTCCCCGAGGATGCGCACGAGGTCCTCCATGTTGCGCAGATGCTCGGTATCGGAGTCGCCCGAAGCGTTCGCCGCCTGCTCCTTGAGCAGGCTGAGCGGGGGGAACTGGTAGTCGAGCTCGGCCGCCGGCGTTGCCGGGGCCCTGGCCTTTCTGGTCTCCTCCGGTTTGACGATGGAGACGCCGCCGCCGGCGGCGGGCGAGGGAGGGCCCGAAAGCGTGTCGCCCGCTGAAAACGCTTCGCGTGCGGCGCTCCCGCCGCGCATGACCCGCGTCTCCGACACCGGTGCGCCCGCGTCGGAAACCGAAGCCGGGGCAGCGCCATCGGGCTTGTCCGTCGCCGCGGACCGGCCTGCGGACGCCGCGGCGGCGGATTGCTCGGCATCGCTCGGACGCGCGAAGGGGGAGCGCGAGCCGGGGCGATTTGCCATCTCGAGCTTTCGCTGTGCGGGCGGCGCGGCGACCTGGCTCGCCGGGATCGCGCGTTCGGCGTCGATTTTGCGCTTTTCCAAGGCGGCCTCCAGCTCGGCGCGCAGGCGGGCGGCTTGTTTCCTTAGCTCGCGGCGATTGGCGCGCCATTCTTGAAACACGAGGAACAGCCGATCAAACTCCGCCCCGATGTTGCTGGTGAGGATAAACACCAGGCTAAGAACGTAAAACATGCCCAGCACCACGGCCGAGCCAAACGCGCCCATGAGTTCGGCCAAAAAATCATCATAGATCCACTTGCCCACCTGCCCGCCCAGATCGTTGCGGAAGTACTGGCCCTCGAAGCCCCCGATCATGGCGGCGAGCCCCGCGCCGCTAATCAGGCAAAACCCCATCGCGATCATCCGCGCCGCCACCAGTTGACGCACGTTGCGCAGCGCCAGGTAGGTCATCCAAAAAAGAAACGCCGGCACCAACCACGCGCTCATGCCCAACCAATCCAAAAACAGGAATGTGCTCGTGGCGCCAAACAGCCCCACCGCGTTGTGGTCGGTCGGTGTGCTAGAGATAAACGCGGACTGCTCCGGGCGATAATCCAGAAACGCCACCGTCAGCAGCATGCCCAGGACGAAGCACGCACTGGCGGTGATCCAGCGCGGTCGGTGACGTGGGGGCTGGAAGGATGGCCCGTTGTTTGGGTTTGAACTCGCGGCTTTCGGCATGTGGCGTTGCGGACAACATGGGGCCCGGTTTTTACACTTCAAACCATAAGCACCGTCGGTCAAAGGCAATCACGCCCGCGCCTTCACTTAGCGTATTCCCCCTATACCTCGCATGAACGACCTCTTACGCCTCGAGCCCATCTACCAAGAACGTGTCTGGGGCGGCCGCGCTCTGCACACCGCGCTCGGCCGTGATCTTCCCGGTCGGCAGCCCATCGGCGAGGCCTGGGAGATCGTGGATCGCCCGGAGGCCCAATCTGTGCTCAAGGGCGGTCGCCACGCCGGGGAAACCCTGCGCGCGGTCATCGAGGCCCATACCGCCGAGGTCATGGGGCCCGGCTGGGAGAAACACCGCCCCTTCCCCATCCTGGTCAAGTGGCTCGATTGCCGCGAACGCCTCAGCCTTCAGGTCCATCCGCCCGCCGCCATCGCGGATCAACTCAAGGGCGAGCCCAAGACCGAGATCTGGTTCATCGCCGACACCCAGCCCGGCGCCGGTCTGCTCGTCGGCCTCAAAAATGGCGTCACCCGCGACGAGTTTGAGAAAGCCCTCGCCACCAACGCCCTCGAACCACTCGTGCACCGGTTCAACGTGGCCAAGGGCGACAGCATCCTCGTGCGAAGCGGCCAGATCCACGCCATCGACGGCGGGAACCTCATCCTCGAAATCCAGCAAAACTCCGACACCACCTACCGCGTCTACGACTGGGGTCGCCTCGGGCTCGACGGCAAACCGCGCCAGATGCACGTCGCGCAATCCCTCTCCTCCATCAAATGGGACGATTTTGAACCCGCACCCGAGCGCGCCGCGTCCACCAGCGGCGTGATCGCCGACTGCCCCGAGTTCCGCATCCGCCGCGTCGTGCTCGATGCCGGCGAGACGCTGCATGTCGCCCCCGGAGAACAAGCCCGCATTCTCAGCGTCGTGACGGGCGAGCTTCACGGCCCGGCCCAGGAGGTGCTCGTGCGCGGCGAGAACGCCGTGCTGCCCTACGCGGGCGAATTCACCTTCAGGGCCGCCGCCTCCTCGCTCGTGCTCGTCACCGAGAACTTTAGCGGGTAGGCCGGTCAGCATGGCGCTCGATAAATAATGGACCAAATGGATGTCTGGGCGTGGTCCGGGGAGCTCACCCGGCTCGGGTGCCGCGTTGGGCGTCTCGCCCAGCGCCCAGAGGGAGACGGCGGGACGCCGTCACCGACACGCGGGACGCGTGTGCTCCCCGGACCGACAAACCATGCTGGCACTTTGGTATCGGTGCTGGCAGTGATTATACTAAGTGTTACCAAGCAGGCGGCCAACTAGGGCATTGCGTCACAGAGCATTATATAAAATCTCTGCGAAAGCGGGGCGTCCGAGAGTTTGCGCGAACGTCACGCCGGGGGATTGCATGGGGTGTTTGGTGTGGGGTGTGCTCCTCATGATTCTTCATTACACTATACATGAAATTCTTATAATCTATCGCGTCTGCCTTGGCGCTTGTCACAGGTGCGTCCGCATCAATTCTTCTTACGGATACATTTTCCTATTCTACCGGCGGCATCGTTAGTCAGAGTGGAGGCAATTGGACTAATCTATCTGGGACTGGAACTTTTTTGCAGATAAACGATAGCAAAGTTGCTGGCGTCGTGCATGGCGCTGGGTCGCGTGAAGATGTCACGCGCACATTCACGGCTTCTCCTATTGCGACGGGTAATAACGTGTATAGTAGCTTTAGCTTTACGGTTAACACCGCTCCCGTAGCGGGATCTGAGTACTTCTACGCTGTTCACGATGCTGCCGCGTCGAATTTCCGTGGCCGTGTATTTCTATCTGCACCGACGACATCCGGTTTTCGTGTTGGGATTGCTAACTCATCGGGAACCACTTCTGTATTTACTTCGGATCTCACCGCCGGGCAGACTTATTTCGCGGTAGTGCGCCACTCGAATACTACGGGCGTAAATTCTGCTCTCTGGATTGGTTCTTCTTTGTCCGCTATCGCTGGTGTAGGTGATTCCAGTCCAACGGTCACCGCCGCAGATGCGTTAGGTACGCTGGTCTCGTTTAGCCGCAGTGTGATACGTCAAGGAACTGGGATTTCCGGATCCAATTCCTTGGATTTTGACAATTTGAATGTTGGTAACACTTTTTCAGATGTTGCCCCTTCCGCCATCCCCGAGCCTTCCACCTATGCCGCGCTTGTGGGCGTGGTTGCGCTGGCTGGAGTCGCGATGCGTCGCCGTCGTGGCGTTGCGGCGGTTTGATAGAAAGGAATTTGTACAGTTTCTGTACAACCGGGCCGGCGAAGGTTTCCTCGCCGGCTTTTTCATGGGCGCCACGGGGGCGGTGCCTTGGGTGGCATGGGCGTCCTCGCCCATGGGTTCGCGGCAAACGGGCCGAAGGCCCGCTTGCTCACGGGCGGGACGCCCGTGCCACGACGGAGGGCGGATTCCCACACACACGATCAACTCGCGGGGGCGTCGGGCTCGGGCGCGGCGGGGGGCGGGATGGGGGGCGCGGAGCCGGCCTCGGCGGCGGCGTGTTGTTCCTCGGTCTCCACGATCCTGGCGATGCTGAGGAGCTTGTCGCCCTCGGCCAAGGTGAGGAGCTTCACGCCTTTACCGCCGCGGTTGACCTCGCGGATCGTCGCCACCGGGCAACGCACGCTCTGGCCCTTGGCGGTGAGGAGCATCACCTCGTCGGTTT
>JBBRHC010000118.1:0-9978 GCA_038223295.1 Opitutales bacterium | reverse complement strand
GGATGCGTGCGCGCCGTCAGGTAGGGCGAGGGAGGGATTTTGAAAAATTGCGTGAATACTTGCCGGGCGACGGCTTCGACGAGATCGATTGGAAGGCGACGGCGAAGCGGGGCAAGCCGGTGACGAAGGTTTTCCAAGTCGAGCGCACGCAGGAGGTCTATGTGGTGATCGACGCGTCGCGGCTGAGCGCGCGCACGCTGGTGCGCGAGGGCCGCGAGGTGACGGCGCTGGAGCGGAGCATCACGGCGGCGATGGTGCTGCTGCTGGCGGCGCAGCGGCAGGGCGACCGCTTCGGTCTGGTGGTCTACGATGATCGGGTGCGCATATTTTTGCCGGCGAGCGGCGGGACGGGACACTACGCGGCGTGTCGCGACGCGGTGCACGCGCTGCAACCGGGCGAGGCGAGCCCGGACGCGGCGGAGGTGGTGCGTTCGCTGCGGCAACGGCTGCGGCGGCGGGCGCTGGTGTTTATCCTGACGGATCTGAGTGATCCGGTGGTGGCGGAGGATTTTTCCAAACACCTGCCGCTGCTGGCGCGGCAGCATCTGGTGCATGTGAACCAACTGTGTCCGCCGGAGGTGGCGCCGCTTTTTACCGGCGCGGAGGCGGGTTCGGCGGAGGAGGTGTATAGGAGGCTGGCGGGGCATCTGCGCTGGACGGAGGCGCGGGCGCTGGCGCGGCGGCTGAAGCCGGCGGGCGTGGCGGTGCAGTTGTTGCGCGACGAGGCGTATGCGGCGGAATTGTTGACCCAGTATCTGCGGGTGAAGCAAAGGCAGGCCTTATGAGACGACACCTATGATCGTGAATCTGGACCAGTTCATCGCGGCGGAGCGGCCCCGTTGGGAGCGGCTCGACGCGGCCCTCCGGCGCCTGGCGGACGATCCCTGGCGCGAGCTGGCGGTGGCGGAGGCGCGCGAGCTGGAGGCGCTGTATCAGCGCGCGTGCGCGGACCTGGCGCGGCTGCGGACCTACGCGGCGGATCCGGGGGTGCGGAGTTATCTGGAGGGGCTGGTGGCGCGGGGTTACGCGGAGATCCACGGACAACGGCCGACCGGGGTGAAGGTGCGCCCGCGGGCGTGGTTGACGCGTGGTTGGCCGCAGGCGTTTCGGCGGCGGATCGCGGCGTTTTGGTTCGCGCTGGCGCTGTGCGGGGCGGGCATGATTTTCGGCGCGGCGGCGATGGCGTTCGATCCGGAGGCGAAGGAGGTGATCATGCCGTTTTCGCATTTGCAGGGGGACCCGGCGGAGCGGGTGGCGGACGAGGAACGCCGGGCGCGGGAAGGGGATGATCGCGGCGAGGGCGCGCGGGCGACTTTCGCGGGTTCGCTAATGGTGCATAACACGCAGGTGACGCTGAACGCGATGGCGCTCGGGCTCACTTGGGGCGTGGGCACGCTGGTGTTGATGTTTTACAACGGCGTGATCCTGGGCGCGGTGGCGCTGGACTACGTGAGCGCGGGGCAGTCGGTGTTTCTGGCGGGCTGGCTCCTGCCGCACGGCTCGGTGGAGATTCCGGCGATCCTGATCGGCGGGCAGGCGGGCTTCGTGCTGGCGGGGGCGATGATCGGGCGGCGGGAGCGCCTGGCTTTGGGCGCGCGGTTGAGGGCGGTGGCGCCGGACGTGGCCTCGCTGTGCGGCGGGGCGGCGCTGCTGCTGGTGTGGGCGGGCATCATCGAGTCGTTCCTCTCGCAACACCACGAGCCGGCGGTGCCGTACTGGGCGAAGATCGCGTTCGGGACGGCGCAGTTGGCGGCGCTGGTCTGGTGGCTGGCGCGTTCGGGCGCGGGCGTGGACGCACAGGCGGCGCTGGGCGCGGGCGGGCGGAGCGGCGAAACCCGAAAGGGGGGCGGCGCGTGAGCGAGCGGGTGCGCAAACTGCGGGTGACGACGCCGGAGGGCGTGGAGTTCTCGTTTCGCATCGCGAGTCCGGTGCTGCGGCTGGGGGCGCTGATGATCGATTTCGCGGTGATCATGACCGCCTGGAGCGTCATCGGACTCGTCCTGATGCCGCTGCAAATCGTGAGCCGGGACGCGGGGCAGGGCGTTATGGTGGTGGCGTTTTTCGTGTTGTCGCGCGGCTACGACGTCTGGGCGGAGTGGGGCTGGCGCGGGCAAAGCGTGGGCAAGCGGGTGATGCGCCTGCGGGTGGTGGACGCGCGCGGGCTGCGGCTGACGTTCACGCAGTGCCTGTTGCGGAACCTGTTGCGCTTCATCGACTGCCTGCCGGTCGGCTACGCGGTGGGCGGCGTGGCTTCTCTGATCAACGCGCGCGGGCAGCGACTCGGCGATTTGGTGGCGGGAACGCTGGTGGTGCATGAGCCGGCGGAGGTGGCGCCGGATGCGGCGGCGCTGGCGGGCCTGCGTTACAACAGCCTGCGCGGGCAGGCGGCGTTGGTGGCGCGGTTGCGGCGCGAGACCAGTCCGGAGGAGGCGCGGGCGGCGTGGCAGGCGCTGGCCCGGCGCGAGCAGATCGAGCCGGGCGCGCGGCTGGAGCTTTACGCGGAGCTGGCGGGGCACTTCCGCCGCGCCGGGCAGATACCGGAGGCGCTGGTGGACGGGCTGACGGATGAACAACAGGTGCGCAACGCGGTGGACGTGCTGTATCGGGAGCGCGGCTGAGCGGAGGCCGAGCGCCCGACGGTGGTTCGGGCCCGGGCTTAGGCGGGCCTAGGCGCGGGGTATCTTGACCCACTTGGCGCCGAGTTTGGCGCTTTTGACCACGGTCTCGATGAAGGCCATGCCCTCGATGCCGTCCTCGATGGTGGGGAAATCGAGGTCCTTCGGTAATGACTTTCCGGATACCTCGGCCCGGACGGCGCGGAAAACCTCGCGGTAGATATTACCGAAGGCCTCGAGGTAACCCTCGGGGTGGCCGGCGGGAATGCGGTTCGCGGCGATGGCGGCGGCGCTGGTGAGGTAGCCCGCGCCACGACTCCAGATCTCGGTGGGGCGGTCGGGGTATTTGACCAGGAGCTGGTTGGGCTGCTCCTGCTTCCATTCGAGCCCGGCCTTCTCGCCGTAGACGCGGATGTTGAGCGCGTTTTCCTCGCCGACGCTGATTTGCGAGCTGTGGAGGATGCCCTTGGCGCCGCCTTTGAAGCGGAGGAGGACGTTGCCGTCGTCGTCGAGGGCGCGGCCTTTGACGAAGGAGGTGAGGTCGGCGCAGAGTTCGGCGATCTCGAGGCCGGTGATGTAGCGGGCGAGGTTTTCGGCGTGGGTGCCGATGTCGCCCATGCAGCCGGCGGCGCCGGAGCGTTTGGGGTCGGTGCGCCAGGCGGCCTGCTTTTGCTCGGTCTCTTCAAGCGCGGTGGAGAGCCAACCCTGCGGATACTCGACCACGACCTTGCGGAGGGCGCCAAGCTTGCCGTCGCGCACGAGATCGCGCGCCTGCTTCACCATGGCGTTGCCGGTGTAGTTATGGGTGAGGGCGAAGATCTTTTTTGATTTTCGCACGATCTTGCGGAGCGCGACGGCTTCCTTGAGATCGAAGGTCACGGGTTTGTCGCAGACGACGTTGAAGCCGGCCTCGAGAAACAATTTGGCGGGCGGGAAGTGCTGGTGGTTGGGCGTGACGATGACGACGAAGTCGAGGCGCTGGCCGGCGGGCTTGGCGGCCTCGGCCTTGGCCATCTCGGCGTAGGAGCCGTAGACGCGCGAGGCATCGAGGAAGAGGTCCTCGCCGGAGGCCTGGGAGCGGTCGGGGTCGGAGGAGAAAGCGCCGGCGACGAGCTCGGCCTGGCCGTCCATCTGGGCGGCGATGCGGTGGACGGCGCCGATGAAGGCGCCGCGCCCGCCGCCGATCATGCCGTAGCGGAGTTTTCTTTGCATAGGAGTTGGGAGCTAGGAGTTAGGAGCTAGAATAATGGGTAGCGTAGCGGGCTTGGACTTCTCGCCACTCGATTCTCGCTCCTTGCTTCTTGGTTTTGGTCACTGGTTTTTCTGGTCGAAGGCGGCGTCAAAGGCGACGGCGCTGGGGGGGAAATCGAGTTTGCGCACGAAGGCGGCGGCCTCGGTGGCGCCGTGGACACGATCCATGCGGACGTCCTCCCACTCGACGGAGAGCGGACCGCGGTAGCCGATATCGTTGAGCGCGACGATGATGTCCTCGAATTTGATGTCGCCGTGGCCGAGCGAGCGGAAATCCCACTGGCGGCGGGCGTCGCCGAAGGGGGTGTGGCCGCCGAAGACGCCCACCGTGCCGTCGCCGTGGCCCCACCACACGTCCTTCATGTGGGCATGGTAGATGCGGTCGGCGAAGACGCGGATGAATTTCACGTAATTCACGCCCTGGTAGCCTAGGTGGGAGGGGTCGTAGTTAAAGCCGAAGCGCCGGTGGTTTTTCACCGCCGCGAGGGCGCGCTGGGCGGAGGCGATGTCGAAGGCGATCTCGGTGGGATGCACCTCGAGGGCGAAGTTGACGTCGGCTTTTTCAAAGGCCTCCAGGATGGGCAGCCAGCGCCGGGCGAAATCGGCGTATCCGGCGTCGTAATACGCCTGAGGGGTGGGCGGGAACGCGTAGAGGGCGTGCCAGATGGAGGAGCCGGTGAAGCCGTTGACCACCGCCGGGAAGGCGTCCTTGCGCGCGGAGGCGCCGGGCCTTGCGTCGAAGAAGGCGCGGGCGGCCCGGGCGGTGGCGATCATGTGGCGGGCGGCGCGTTTACGGACGCCCTCGGGATCGCCGTCGCCCCAGACCTCGGGCGGGAGGATGGCCTGGTGGCGCGCGTCGATAAGGTCGCACACGGCCTGGCCGACGAGGTGGGCGGAGATCGCATGGCAGGTCAGGCCATGGTCCTTGAGCAGCTCCCATTTCTGGTGGACGTATTTTTTGCCACCGGCGGCGGCATCGATGTCGAAATGGTCTCCCCAACAGGCGAGTTCCAAACCGTCGTAGCCCATTTTTTTCGCGAGCGGGGCGAGTTTTTCAAGGGGGAGATCGGCCCACTGGCCGGTGAATAGGGTGACGGGACGAGACATGCGGGGGAAGAGGAGTTGGGTAAGGGGTGATTTGCTCGCGATAAACGCCCGTGGAGCAAGGTCTTTTCGGGCTCCCGATGAGGGAAAACCCAGTGAGCCTTGGCTTGTATGGCACGCGGAAAAGGCCACGCTCAGGTTTACCCCCAACCCCCGTTACCCCATGATGCTTCATGCCTTCTCGACTCTAGGCTGCCCGGAAATGGACCTGGACGGCGCCATCGCCCTGGCTGCCCGGCACGGTCTGCACTCGCTGGAACTCCGCACCCTTAACGGCACCACGGACCTGCCGGCGTGGTTTCAGGAGCACTACGGCTCGCCCGCCGGACTGGCCGCGCATCTGAAACAGCGTCACGTCAAAATCTGCGCGCTCGGCACGTCGTTCAAACTCATCGGCCACGACGATATCGACCGCGCGCAATTGGCGAATTTCGTGCGATGGGCCGACGAGGCCGACGTGCCCTGGCTGCGGGTTTTTGACGGGGGAAAAACCGGGGACGCGCGCGAGATCGCGGAAGCGGCCGACACTTTGAAATGGTGGCGCGAGCAGCGGATCAAAAACAACTGGGCGGTGGAGCTGATGGTCGAGACCTACGACGGCTTCGTGACCACGCGCGCCCTGCACGATCTGCTCACGAAGTGCAGCCAGATCAGCCTGCTCTGGGATGCTCACCACACCTGGAAAAAAGGCGGCGAGGACCCCGTGCAAACCTGGCGCACCATTCGCAATCACGTGGTTCATATGCATGTCAAAGATAGCGTCGGCAAACCCTCCCCCAATGGCACACACCCCTATACCTACGTCTTGCCCGGCGATGGTGAATACCCTATGGGAGAACTGCTTAACGCGCTAAAGACCGACAAATATAATGGCGTTATCAGCCTGGAGTGGGAGCGAATGTGGCATCCCTATCTGCCGGAGCTCGACAAGGCGCTCTACCATGCCACGCAGCTTCGTTGGTGGTAGGGGAAAAGGAATCGAAGCATTCCCCAACGGCCGGCGTGATGCCGCCCTGATGTTCGCGGGGCGAAGCGATTTCGGGGATGTCGGCGGTCCCGTCCCCCGCCCGGTTCACCGCCGCGCGCTGAGCAAGGCGCTGGGCGCCACTCCATGGACCGCGCGGAAGCAGCGCGAGAAGTGAAACGCATCCTCCATGCCGACGCTGGCCGCCGCATCCTGCACGCGTCCGCCGCGCTCCAGCAGAAACGCCGCCGCGAGCGCCATTTTGCGCCGCCGCAGATATTGATGCGGGCTCACATCGAGGAAGCGGCGAAACAGGCGGCACACGCTCGACGCCTCCAGTCGAGCCGCCGCCGCGATCTCCTCCAGCCCGCGCCACTCCGCCGCGTGCGTATCGATGAGAGCCCTACAGCGCTCAAAATTCTCCCGCGCGCCGTCGCCGGCCACGCGTCCGCCCAGGCTGGCGGCGCGAGCCGGCTCCTCGCCGATCTTTAGGAGCAACACTTCCGCCAGTCGCGCGCAGATGGCCGGGGCGGCGGAGCCGTGGCGCCGGCCTTCGCGGGTGATGTCCTCGGCCAGCTCGCGCAGCTCGCCGAGCGCCGGCCCGCGCCGCGCGCGCCCGTGCAGCAGACCCGCCCGCGTGACCGCGCGCGTGGCGCCGGGCCCGGCCAGGGCGAAAAAAAACTTCTCCAAAGGCGCGTCCGCCTCGGTGTCTATGCGGCAGGCGGTGCGCGGGCCGCTGGCGAAACACACGCCCGGTTCCAGTCGATGTTCGCTGCCGTCGAGCGTCACGCGCCCGCGCCCGCCGGCGACGAGTTCAAGCACGAGGTAGGGATACCGTGCGCGCGCCACCGTGTAGTCGGGCCGGCACAGCTCCCAGCCGCCCAGCGCCACCGACACGCGTTCGCGCCAGGGGCCGGCGAGCTGCAGGAAAAACGTGCGACTGTCCGCGACCTGCGAGGCCAGCAGGGTGGCGTCAGCGAGGGTTTCCGGGCCGATATTATCCATGCCAGAGTCGTTATCCTCCATTCCCGGAACTGGCAAATCTGCTAGGATGAACGAGTCGATATTCGACATACCCGCCCCCTAAAAAACAACCCCCTCTTCCAACGCCATGCCCGCCGTGAAAAAGCTCCCGAAAAAATCCGTCTACCTCGTCGCCAACGGCGATCTGCGCCAGTCCGCCAACGAGAAATGCTGGCCCGCGCAGGCTGAAATGGAAAAGCAGCTCGCCGAGGTCGTCGCCTCGTTTGGTTACAAGCTGGTCCGCGCGCACCCCTACAAGAAGGATGTGAAGCACGGCTTCATCGGCTCGCAAAAAGAGGGCATGCAGGTGTTCGCCACCCTCGATCCCGCCGCGCCGCTGATCGTGGCCGAGTGCGTCTGGCAGTATTCGCACCATTTGCTTCACGGCCTCATCTCGCATCGCGGCCCCATCCTCAACGTCGCCAACTGGTCCGGCACGTGGCCCGGCCTCGTGGGCATGCTCAACCTCAACGGCTCCCTCACCAAGGCCGGCGTGAAATACTCCACGCTCTGGAGCGAGACCTTCGAGGACGCGCTCTTCCTCGGCGGCCTGGAAACCTGGCTCAAGGGCGGCGTGGTCAAACACAAGACCACGCACGTCAAAACGCTGGCAAGGGCCACCGTCCCGCCCAAAGCGCGCGCCACCGCCGCCAAAATCGCCGAAGACCTGCGCGTTAATAAATCCATCATGGGCGTCTTCGATGAAGGCTGTATGGGCATGTATAACGCCATCATCCCCGACGAGTTGCTTTTCCCCACCGGAGTTTACAAAGAGCGGCTCTCCCAGTCCGCGCTCTACTATGCCACCACCCAGGTGAGCGACGCCGATGCGCAGGAGGTGTTCGCCTGGTACATACAGAAGGGACTGAAATTTCACTTTGGCGCCGACGAGGCGACCGAACTCACCGAGCGCCAGGTCTTGCTCCAGTGCAAAACCTACCTTGCCGCCGTGCGCATCGCCGACGAGTTCGGCTGCGAGACCATCGGCATCCAGTATCAGCAGGGCCTCAAGGATCTCCTGCCCGCCTCCGACCTCGTCGAGGGCACGCTCAACTCCACCGAACGCCCTCCGGTCAAGCGCGCCGACGGCAGCGTTATCCGCGACGGGGAGCCCATCCCGCATTTCAACGAGGTGGACGAGTGCGCCGGTCTCGACGGCCTCTTCACGGATCGCGTTCACAAAGCACTTAACCAGCCGCGCGCCAATACCCTGCACGATTTGCGCTGGGGTGACTGGGACAAATCCGGCTCCACTGCGGAGTACGTGTGGGTGTTCCTCATCTCCGGCAGCGCGCCCGCCGACCACCACATCGGCGGCTGGGCGGGCAGCGACTCGCACCGGCAGCCCGCCATGTATTTCCGTCTCGGCGGCGGCACCCTGCGCGGCATCGCCAAGCCCGGTGAGATCGTGTGGAGCCGCGTGTTCGTGGCCAACGGCAAGCTCAAGATGGACCTGGGTCGCGCAAAGGTGATCACCCTGCCGCAAGCCGAGACCGAGCGGCGCTGGCAGGAGACGACCTACCAGTGGCCCATCATGCACGCGGTGACCTACGGCGTGTCGCGTGACCAGATGATGGCCCGCCACCCGAGCAACCACATCCAGGTAGCCTACGCCCACAGCGCCAAGGAGGCCGACCTCGCCCTTTACACCAAAGCCGCCCTCGCCTCCGAGCTCGGCATCGAGGTGTCGCTCTGCGGCACCCGGGCCGACGGCCAGGCGTTCTAAAGCATAATCGATCCCCGACACGGATGGCACGGGGCGCGGACACCGGGTTCATGGAGATCGATTCATCGGTCTCGGTTTGTTTCTCCGTTCCATACCTCTGTGCGCTCCGTGTCATGGCTACGTGCCCTCCGTGGCAGAAAACACCGCCTTAAAATTCCACCCATGCCGCTCGAAACTCTTCTCTCCCTCTCCCACGACCTCGGCCGCGAGGAGCGCGGCCTCGCCATTCTCGGTGAGGGCAACACCTCCGCGCGGTGCGACGATGGCACGTTTCTGGTCAAAGCCTCCGGCTCCAACCTAGCCACGCTTTCGTCCGCCGGCGTCACCGCCTGCCGCCAAGCCGAGCTGCTCGCTCTGCTCGATCACACGGCGATGGAGGACAACGAGATCGACGATGCTTTGCTGGCCGCGCGCGTCGATCCCGCCACAAAAAAGCCCTCGGTCGAGGCGATTTTCCACGCCTACCTGCTCACGCTTCCGGGGGTAAACTTCGTCGGCCACACCCACCCCATCACGGTCAACGGCCTGCTGTGTTCACCCTACGCGGCACGCTTGGCCGCTCATCGGCTTTTCCCGGATGAGATCGTGTGCTGCGGCGAAGAAAGCGTGCTCGTGCCCTACACCGATCCAGGCCTCGTGCTCGCCCAGGCCATCCGTCGCGAGACCGAGGCGTTTCGCGCCCGGCGCGGCACGGTGCCACGCGTCATCCTGTTGGTAAATCATGGACTTATCGCACTGGGACCCACGGCGGCCTCGGTCCTGGCCGCGACGCTCATGGCGGAAAAAGCGGCCAAGATCTTCGCCGCCGCCGCCGCCGTTTCGCCAGCGAACGGCCCGGTGTTTCTCACCGACGCCCAGGTTGCCCGCATCGCTGGACGGCCCGATGAACACTATAGGAGAAAAGCGTTGGGTGTGTGATATCCTCCCTATCGGGCGCGAGCACCAGCAGCCTCTTGGACTCATTTTCCCTGGTAACCAAACACTTGCCAATGGATTTTCACCAAATGTATTTAAACTATAACCCGTTTATTATAGGTAAATAGAAGAATTTTATCGGCGCTTCCGGGAGACTTTTCCGACGCTGGGCTCATCACAGGAACCAGGCACACGTGACGTGGCGACTTGTTTCTGCGATCTGAGGCGCGCTGACCGTTTTAGCCGATGGCCCTTAAACCCGAAAAACGAAGTTGATCGCCGCGATCTGGCGCAACCTGCCGGGCATCTGCTCGTTCGTTCACCCGCTCGATGCACTATTCAGTGCACCTCGAGGATTCACGAACGACCATCTGCTCCAG
>JBBRHC010000117.1:0-10074 GCA_038223295.1 Opitutales bacterium | reverse complement strand
AGCACGTGGGCGCCGCCCAGGTCGAGGGGATGGGCGTCGAGCCAGCCTTGGAGTTTTTCGCCGCCTCGGGAGACGAAGCGGTCGGTCTGGACGAGGGTGAGGGGGAAGTCGGCGGGGTATTCCTTGCCGGGTTTGTCGAGGCGCTCGGTGCCGGTCCGGACAAGGCCGGCCATGACGTAGGCCTTGGCCTTGGCGCGGGTGGGGGCGAGGCCGCGGACGACGAGGAGCTCGTCGAGGCGGAGTTTGGGGGCGGTGGTCAAGGGGAGCGGCGGAAGGGTGGGCGCACCAAGGCAGGAATGGGGCAAGGGGTGAAGGGCGAAAGGAGCGGAGGGGAGAGGCGAAGGGCGGAGCGGCGAAGGGCGAAAGGCGAAGGGCGTTTGGCGAAGGGCGGAGCGGGGGCGGCGGTCGCGCCGGGGCGGGGGCCGGGCGGGAGGTGAAATTGCGTAATGGGGAATTTGACAAGGGTCGGGCGGGTGAGCAGCAACGGTGCTTCCCGCCTCGGGCTAGCTCTTGGCGCGGAACTTTTTCACAATCCTTCTTCCCTTTTTCGCGCGATGAGCTGGCAGATTTTTGTCTCACCTCCGTCTCTGGCCCTGGCGTGGGATGCGTTGCTTTTGGGGCTTTGGATGACGGGCGCGGTGGTGTGTTCGCGCTTCAGCGGGCTGGATGAAAAATGGAAGCCGTGGGGCAATGTGTTGAGCCTGGTGGCGGGTCCGCTGGGCTGGGCGGTGCATCTCGGAGCGCGCGCGCGGTCGTGGTCCGGGAGCGGAGGCGCGGATAGCGACGATCAGACGGCCATGGGGCGGGTGGCGCACGAGATCCTCACGGCGGCGCTGGCGCAGGGCGCGAGCGACGTTCACATCGAGGCGCAGGAGAACGGCTATGTGGTGCGTTTCCGCATGGTGGGTCTGATGCGCGAACATTTGCGCTGTGGGCGCCGGGCGGGCGAATCGCTGGTGGCGGTCTACAAGGTGCTGGCGGAACTGAACACGGCGGAGAAGGCGCACTTGCAGGACGGGCGTTTCCGGTGGGCGGACCCGAAGACGGGGCACGTGCTGGACGTGCGCATCTCGACCTCGCCGGCGCTGAGCGGAGAGAAGGTGGCGCTGCGGTTGTTGAACCGGCCGGCGTCTTTGTTGCAGTTGAACCGGATCGGTCTGGAGCAGGCGACGTGCGACGCGATCCGCCGGCATCTGCGGCAGCCGGAGGGCCTGGTGCTGGTGGCGGGGCCGACGGGCTCGGGAAAAACGTCCACCTCCTACGCGTTGTTGCAGGAGGTGTCGGGGCCGTCTGTCAACACGGTGACGATCGAGGATCCGGTGGAGTATGCGCTGCCGCACGCGACGCAGATCGGCATCAATCCGAAGATGGGCGTCACCTTCGAGTCGGCGCTGCGCACGGTGCTGAGGCAGGACCCGAACGTGATTTTCGTGGGCGAGATGCGCGACCCGGAGTCGTTCAAGATCGGTGTGCGCGCGGCGATGAGCGGCCACTTGGTGGTGAGCACGATGCATGCGCGCGACACGGTGGGGGCGCTGACGGCGCTGCGAAACCTGGATCTCGACCGGCAGGTGCTGGCGGCGGCGTTGCGGTTGTTGGTGTCGCAACGGTTGGTGCGCGAACTGTGCCCGGCGTGCCGGGTGTGGGGGCCGCCTGACGCGGACACGGTGGAGTTTTTCGCGCAGTCGAACGGGCCGATGGCGACGCCCGCGCGCGTGGCCATGCCCTCGGACAAAGGGTGCGCGAAGTGCCAGCAGGGCTTCGTGGGGCGGACGGGGATTTTCGAGGTGATGCGGGTGGACGCGCCGGTCCGCGCCTGGGTGGTGGCGGGCGAGGCGGAGCGGGATCTGCGCGAAAAGCTGTCGTCCACGGGCTTCGTCTCCCTGCGCGACGACGCCTGCATCAAGCTGGCGGCCGGCACGGTCTGGATCGATGACGCGGTGCGCGCGCTGGGCATCCATGAAGGCTGAGGGCCGCCGCGCGATGACCTACGACGACCATACGGAGCGATCCGGAACCGCACCGCACCGGGGCGGCAAACCCCGGCCTTGGATTACCCAATTTTTTTAAACCGCCGATGAATTTCATGAACGATTGGATAGCGCTCGGGCTGGCGTTTGGCGTGCTTTGCGGCGGCCTGGCGCTGGGCCGCAGCGTGGGTACGGTGGCGGCGTGGTGGCTGGCGGGCGGCGCCTGGCTCGCGTTTCGCCTGGCGGACCGGGTGTGGCGGCCGGTGGTGATCGAGCTGCGCGCGTCAACGCCCGATCTGGATGTGGTGACGTGGGTGCCGCTGGCCTACGGGATGATTTTTGCCGCGATGTTCATCCCGACGGTGGTGTGGCTGCTGATCGTGCAACCGAAGGACGACGTGCCCTTGCCGGGGAAGGCGGATGCGATCCTGGGGGTGACGGGCGGGGGGCTGGCCGGCCTGGTATTGGTGCTGGCGGCGGTGCAGGCGCACGTGCTGCACCCGCTGGCGCGGGAGCGCATGCCGGCCACGATGGAGCTGGCCGCGTCGGCGCTGGGCGCGCTGGGCCAGAACTATGTGCGTTTCCCGGTGGCCGGGGAGAAACCGGCGGACGGCGGGGCTCCGGCGGCGGGCGGGACGGGCGCGGGCGCGGCGGCGAAACCAGGCGCGGCGGGCGGGAAGTAGCCGCCTCCCGTCCACGCGCTCACGGGCGCGGCCCCGCGTCACAGCGCGTCCAGGGCGGCGAGGAAGGCGCGGGCGAGGATCATGTGGCCGGCGGGCTGGGGGTGGATGCGATCCCAGGCGAGGCTCATGGGATGGACGTGGGCGAGGACGGCGTCAAAGGCGGCCTGGGTATCGATAAAATGGATACCGTGGCGGGCGGCGAGGCGGTGGACGATGGCGCCATAGGCGTCCATGCGCGCTCGCATGGGGTCGGCGCGATGCGGCTCGAGGAAAAACGGGGTGGCGAGGAGCAGATTGGCCGGCCGGCCGGCGGGGGCCGGGGGCAGGACGGCGAGGGTGCGCGCGAGGAGGGTTTCGAGCGTGCGCTCGTAGGTCTCGGGCGGGACGTGGGTCTCGGTGCGCAGGGGAGAGTCGAACTGGCGCCAGACGTCGTTGACCCCGATCAGGATGCAGACGAAGTCGGGGCGGAGGTCGAGGACGTCGGTCTGCCAGCGGGCGGCGAGGTCGAGGACGTTTTCGCCCGAGGTGCCGCGATTGAGCACGCGGATGCGGTCGGCGGGGCGGGTGGCGACGAGCCAGGACTCGATGAGCGAAACGTAGCCGCGACCCAGGCCGGGACTGCCCCAGGGCGAGGCCTCGCCCATGGGTTCGCGACCGGCGTCGGTGATGGAATCGCCGATGAAGAGGAGTTTGCAGCCGCGGGTGAGGAGCATGGCGATCGCGACGGTGGGAGGGCCGGGGACGAAGCGCGAATTCCGAATGACGGCGGGGGCGGCACGGCGGAGGCGGGTCAGAGTTTTTGGCGGGCGGGGGACCAGCAGGTGGTACGGCCGCCGATGGTGGCGCGTTCGAGGGGTTTTCGCGTACGCGGGCACTTGCCGCCGGCTTCCCAGCGGTGGGGGAAAAGCCAGGTGGCGGGCGGGTCGGGCCACTCTGGCGTGTCGGCTCCGCCGATGAGGCGCAGGGCGTGCTCGCAGACCCAGACGGTCTCGCGGTGGAGCTTTTTGACCTCGGCGGGCGTGAGGTCGCCGCAGCGGCGGGCGGGGTGGAGGGCGGCGCGCCAGAGGATTTCGTCGGCCATCCAGTTGCCGATGCCGGGGAAACGTTCCTGCATGAGGAGCGCGGCCTTGAGCGGGGCGCGGGCGCGGCGTAGGAGAAATTCGGATACGGCGGCGAGGGTGAAGGCGGGCGAGGTGACGGCCGGGGCGATGCCGGCCCACCAGGCGGGGGCGTCGGGGCCGGCGTGGAACTGGACGCGGCCGAACATGCGGAAGTCGGCGAACACGAGGGATTGTTTCGCGGCGGGCTGTTCGAGAATGAGGTGGTCGGCCTTGGCGTCGGGCAGGCCGGCGGGGCGGACGAGGAGTTCACCGGTCATGCCGAGATGGATACCGAGCCAGAGTTGGGTCTGGCCGGCGTCGGCGGCGGCGGTGAGGCGGAAGAGCATCTGCTTGGCGGCGGCCTCGGAGGAGTCGAGACGGGCGCCGGGGAGGTGGCGGGCGAGGAGGGCGGGCTCGGTGGTTTTGAAGACCCCGGCGCGAGGGTGGAGACGCACGGTGGCGACGTCGTGGCCGAGGCCGGGATTCCAGCGACGGCGGATGTATTCGACCTCGGCGAGTTCGGGCATGGCGCGCGAAGCGAAATCCCAAATCCCAACCGGGCAAATTCCAACGGCGGATCAGGCGGGAATGCCGCGATCTTGGGCGGCTTCTTGGCCGAGGGTGAGGGCGCTTTCGAGCATCAGGCGCACGACGGCGTTGCAGTGGCGGAAGCGGAGTTTCCGGCGGGCGGCCATGCCATGCTGGGCGAAGAGGGGAACGATGAGGGCGTTGGCGAAGGAGCTGTTTACGCCGCGCACGCCTTCAAAATTGAGCACGAAGGTTTCATACACATCGAAAACCGGTTCGATGTTTAGCAGCCGATACTCGGCCGCGCGCGCGCCTTCGGCGAGGTAGGTGCCGAGGTCGTGGGAGAGGTGGAGTTCGTGGTTCATGACTCGAAAAGATCGTCGAAACCGCCGGCGGTTCAATCTGTGGTTTTGGGCGGCGGGTCGTAGAAGGAAACCGTTGGCACAAGCACGGGGCGATGAGGCCCTCGTCCGGTCATCGCGCGGACGATTTCGCGGCCCATGCCGTAGAGCACGGACGCGCCGTGAACACGGATCGTGCGTTCCTCGTTTTCGGCGGTGACCCAATATTCGGCACGGAAGTAGCCGACGAGCACCACGCGGTAGGCGTAGGGAAAGTTGCAGTTGGCTGCGGGTAGGTGTTTGAGGTCGAGCGTGACCTGCCAGCGACGCGCTTCGGTGTCGGTGGGGCTACGGAGGACGGTGGGCTCGGCGGAGAAATGCTCGGGGAGAAAATCCGTCGCTTGGTCGGCGCGGAAATCCCGGTTTGCGGTCAACGACATGTCGGTCGCGAAATACTCCAGCAGGGTGATGGGGGCGGCCTTCATGCGGCGAGAGGGTCTTCTTCGTAAACGCCGGGCTCATACCAGCTGGCATCATCTGTGTGGGGAAGGGTCATGCTGACCTCGTTCGGCGATTCATTTTTGGCTTGGGTGGCCTCCGTCCAATCCTTGGCCGGTGAATCGAGTTGGCGAAGGGAGTGGGGAGTGAGCAGCCCGACTTGGAGTCCGCGCAGAAGAAGATTGAGGCTTTGCGAGGGGCGTTGACGGCCTGTTTCCCAGCGAGTCCAGGTTTTGGCCCCGATCTTGAGCAATTCCGCGAGTTCGGCTTGGGTGAGGCCGAGTTTCTCGCGCAAGGAGCGAAGTTCGGTCGGCGTCAAGAGGCCCATGTGGCGAGCCTTGGTTTCCTCGATTTGAAGCTCGGCCTCCGGAGTGAGAAGCCACTCGCGCACGATTTCGTCCCACTCGACTTCAACCATGATGGTGACGACTTCGGCAACGCGTTCGCCGTCTGCGGTGGGAATAGGAACCTCGTAGGGGTGAAGCTCGGTTTTTTTGGACATGTTATGAATGGATACGGATCATGGGCGGTCGCACTTAAGACGCGGCCGTTCGGGGCGGTGGGCGGATAAAATCAATGTTTCGCTTCGGTCGCGCGTGAGCAGGATTTTGCCGTAAAGTTTTTCGCCGTGGAAGATGAAGAAAAATTCCCAAGTGGTTCCTGGTGGATAGGGAAGTGAAACGGGGCAGCCGTGGATTTGACCGTCACGCAAGGCCGCAACGAAAGCGGCTTCGAGTTGATAACGAAAAGCGCCAAGAAATTCACGCTCCCAACGTTGGCGACCTTCTTTGGTGAAGCGAATTTTGGTGGAATTGCCCGAGCGCAATACCGCGCAAACGGCTAAACACCAATCGGGCGGGATGGGCTGGAGACTCATTGCGGGCGGCTATCGGAAAACGAGCCATAGCAGGCTAAAGGTATCAATTGATACCATCGGTCAAGCATCGGCTTGCGGGGTGTTTGCCTCATTTCGATTCCTTGAACTTCAAAAAACCAGCGCAGGGAGTCATGAAGTGAGCAAGAAATCAGATCACGGGGGCAGTGCGGGTGCCGAGGATCATTTCTTCGACGTCGCGAGCGGCTCGAGAGGCAATTAGGGATGCGCGCTTGAGCTCCACCTCCGCTTTCTGCCAGTGGCTGAGAATCGCTTTCTGCGTAGCGATGGACGGGATGGGGACTTCGATGTTTTCGAGAGTGGAAGGCTCTACGCGCTTTCGGCCGCTGGCACCGCTGATCAGGCTGTTGATTTGGTCGCGAAAGTTCGCGGTGCGGAAAAGAAACTTCACATATTCCGGCAGCGCCACGGACGGGTTTACCTCGTAAATGGGGTATTCTGAACTGAAGACGACACGCGGCATTTCTATGGGGACGATACCGATGGCACCGTGTCGTGCATCTATCTTTGAGTAAATTACATCGTCTGCGTGGGCGAAAAAGAGACGGCCCTTTACCTCTCGTTTTTGTGTCATATCACGCCGAGACAACTCACCCCCAAAGTGCAAAGAACCAAAAGTGAGGGAGTCTAACGAATGCAGCTCACGATCCACCGGTTCTGTCCTCCGCCGCAAAGCGACTGACAAGGGCTGAATAACACTCGCTGGCCAATTCCAAGATACTTTACGGAAACTGCCAGGACTCTATCGGTTAGCCTGAATCCAAGTTACCGAGAACGCTTTATCTTTCGGGCTCGTCCCGGGCGCGGGAAGTGACGTGGAACTCGCTCGGAACTCGCGGTAAAGTTCGAGGCAGCTTTTCGCGGCAGCGGACGGAAAGCGGTCGTTTGGGTAGAGTTTGTTCAGGTCTTCGTCGCCGGTGGCGGTGATGCCGACGCGCTCGGCTTCGTAGAGAAACACCGGGTAGTCGAAACGCTGTTTGAGCAGGGCGCGGCTTTCGGTGGCGATGCGTTCGGCGAGGGCGGATTTGTAGGCGGCGAATTCCTTGCGGAGTTCGGCAACGCGGGTGCGGTCGCCGGAGATTTTGGCGGCACCGATTTCTGCATCGATCCGTGATGTCTCTTTTTGGCCCGCGGGCGCGTGGCGGGCGGCGATCTCGGTGACGGCGGTTTCGCGCGTGTGGTCGTAGCGTTGTTGGTCGTGAGTCGTGAATTTTTCTAGGAAGAGGATGCTGCACTTTACGCTGGCACCGCTGCTAAGGAATGTCTCGGCGGGCAGGCTTACGACGGCGCGGAGGTAGGCGCGGTCTTCGGTGAACTCGCGGGCGTAGGCGAGTGATGGGTTGTTGAATATACCTTCGGGGAGGACAACGGCGAGGCGACCGCCGGGCTTGAGCAGATCGAGGCAACGTTCGATGAAGACGAGCTCGGTCTTGATGCTGGTGGAGCGGGGAAGCTTGAAGAGGGAGAGCAGGGGTTTGCCCTCGGCGGCCTCGACGCGGGCGATGGCGTTTTCGTAGTCGCGGCCGTATTGGGCGATGTAGCGTTTGCGGGCTTCGTCGGTGGCTTTGTAATCGCCAGGTAGGATCTTGTTGTCGGCAGTGACGGTGGCACCGAAGGGCGGGTTGGTGAGGATGGCGTCGAAGCGGTTTTCGAAGATGCCGTTCACGTTGAGAAGGCCGTTGTGGTGATGCACGCCGCCGTGGCCGTCGCCATGCATGATCATGTTCATCTTGCTGGTGCGCGCCATGCGGTCGTTGGCGTCGGTGCCGAAGATGCAGAGGTTGGAAAGTTTCCAGATGCGGGACTTGGTCTTATCGCGGACGAAGGCGTCGGGGTCGGAGTAGGGGTCGAGTTCCTCCTGGAGCTCGTCGAATCTCTCGCGTTTGCGGCGGGCTCGTTCGGCGGGTCTGAGCGAGGCCTTGGCGTCAATCTCGGCGCAGAAGGCACGGTAGCGGGCGTCCACGTCGGCGTAGATTTTCTCGCGGATGACCTCGAAGCAGCGGATAAGGAAACCGCCGGAGCCGCTGGCCGGATCGCAGATGTAGTCGCCCTCTTTTGGATCGAGCATGCGCACCATGAATTCAACGACGGGGCGGGGTGTGAAGAACTGGCCGATCTCGCCGCGAAAGGTGCCGCCGAGGAAGCGCTCGAAGGCGATGCCCTTCACGTCCTCGCTGGTTTGGGAGAGGTTGTAGCCTTCGAGTTTGCGGACGATGCCCTCGACGGTGGCGGGGCGGAGGTTGATGCGTTCGTCGTGCTCGAAGATTTTATCGGCCTGATAGGCCTCCTTGGTTTCTTCGAACAGGGTGTTGATGGGACTCTTGCCGATCTGGCTTTGGAGAAACTCGACGGTGAAGAGATTTTTGCGCTCACGTTTTTCGGTCAGGCGGCGCTCAACCCAGACTTTTACGAAGAGGAGTTTGGCGATCTCATCAAACGCGGCGGCGGGGTCGAGGTGCTCGTTGTTGCGAATGATGTTGTGGCACTGATGGAGAAGGTCGGCGAATTCGCGGCCCTCGAAAGGCTTTAGGTCGGTGAGCAGTTTTCTGATTTCGTCGTCGCTGGCGGAGGCGTGGGGAATGTCTTTTACCGCCGAGTAGTTGGGCGCACGTTGGGCGAGATCGACTTTGAAAAACTTCGTGCTGCGGCGGTTGAGGGCGACAAAAAATTTGGCGCGCTCGTTGTTCGCGTAGTTGGCGCCTTGCTCGTAAGTGCGCTGGTCGATCGCGGCGTTGTCGGCTTTGCATTCGACGACGATAAGCGCGGTCTTGCCCTTGGTCCGATCCTCGGCGGTGCGCCAGATAACGAAGTCGGCACGGGCATGTTTGTTGCCGCGTTCGCCGGGCAAGGAGACCTCCTCGTCGATTTGGCCGATGGTGTGGCCGTAGTGATTAACGAGGATGCAGAGGTATTCTTGGCGGACGGCCTCCTCAGGGGTTTCTTCCAGCCACTTTTGGCGGACGTGGCTCCAGATTTTGGATTTCCCGCGACGGACGGCGAGTGGCTCCGGGGAAGTCGTCGAACTGGTGGTGCGCATGAAATCGAGAATTTAAGACGTGTTTAAGCGGAAGCCGAAGGCAATCTGGCGTTTAAGCAAATTCCCAGGCGTAGGGGTGGGAGCTGAGGAGTTTGTGGCCGGACTCGGTGAGCCAGGCGACGTCCTCGATGCGGCAGGCGCCGAGACCGGGGTAATACAGGCCGGGCTCGACGGTGACGACGGCGCCGAGTTTTAGCGGCTCCTGGACCGGGGCGCTGACGCGCGGGGCCTCGTGGACGGCGAGGCCGAGGCCGTGGCCGGTGCCGTGGAAAAAGCCGACCGCGCCGGTCGGGGTGGATTTGGTTTCGTAGCCGCGCGAGGTGAACACGTTGACGCATTCGGCATGCACGGCGGAGGAAATGACGCCGGCGCGGAGAACCTTTCGGGCGGCTTTTTGGGCGGTGGCGACGGCCTCGACGAGGGCGCGTTGTTCGGGGGTGGCGCGGCCCTTCAGGTAGGTGCGGGTCATGTCGCCGTGGTAACCGGAGGCGGTGTGGCGCGGGAAAATGTCGATGATGATGAGCTCGTTCGCGCGCAGCGGGCCGGTGCCGCGACAGTGGGGATCGCAGGCCTGGTCGCCGCCGGCGACGATGGTATCGAGCGCGAGGCCGCCGGCCTCGAGGCAGGCGGTCTCGATGGCGAGACGCACGCGTTCGGAGGTGAGGGGTTTGCCGTCGAGGACGAGTTTGCGCCCGGAGATTTGCGCGCGGCGGAGGAGGGTTTCGGCGGTGGTGAACCCGGCGGCGGCGACGCGGTTTCCGGCGCGGATGGCGGCGGCTTCGCGGGCGGTCTTGATCTCGCGCTCGGGCAGCACGGCGCCGGGCGCGACGGTGACGGCGACGTCGAGGGCGCGGAGGCGTTCGAGCAGGCCGGCGGGAAAATCGTCGGGGACGACCCAGGCGGGGATGCGGCGTTTGCGGGCGAGCAGGGCGATGAGGTCGGCGGGTCCCGGGCGGGCGGAGCCGGGCGGGCGGGCGGCGATGAGTTCGGCCTGGAGGGGCTCGAGGGGGAGGATCTGATCG
>JBBRHC010000116.1:0-10183 GCA_038223295.1 Opitutales bacterium | reverse complement strand
GAATCTGATTCGAAAAGGCGACCATGTAATTGATATTGGGGCCAATCTGGGCCGCCGTCGGTGCGGGCACCGGCAAGGGCGGAGACGACCTGCATGTGGTTCCAGATGGTGTGATCGGGGATGCGGGTGTCGGCGGGGAGGAAAGCAAGGCGGTGGTCGCGCTCGCGGGCATCGCGGCACCATAGGCGCCAGTGGGCAAAGAAGCGGTCGCGCCACACATCGGCGGCAGTGCCGAACGGATCGGGCGTGAAATGGGGTTGGCCGAATTGTTCAACATCGGTGCCGATGGCGTCGCTTTTGATCGGGGCGAATCCGAGTTGCTGTTGACCGTCGAGAGGATGGTGGAAGCGATTGCGGTGGCCGTCGAAGGCGCAGGTGAGGCCGGAGGCGCGGCTGGCGGGAAAGGGGAGTCTGTCGGCGGCGGCGGCGGCCCAATCGGCTTCGTAATCGTAGCGATTGACCTCTTCCTCAGTGAAACCGGCGCGGGACATCGCGGCGCGGGATTTCTCGCGGTGATCAGGAATGTTGAGGCATTTGGTGGGGGTATCGTGCAGGAAGGCGGCGAGTTTGCGTTTCCAGAAATCGGCGGTGGGGACAGGGAGGGATGGTTGGGCGGGCATGGGCATGGGTGGACGGGGGAGTGATGATTAAATTTCGGTTTCAGTCGCGCGATCGGAGATCCGCGGACTTCCGAAAAAATGTGCCATGACCTGGGGTCGTATTTCGGGTTGCCTCGTCGTGAACGGCGGCATTCGCGAAGCCATTGGCACCGGCGGAATCTGCAACGTGGTCGTGATCGGCGACCCCTTTGCTCCCGACGATCCAAGGTTGACATGGGTCGTCCGGGTAGATGCTCGTCATTGGCAGGTCAACGAAGACTATGTGATCTTGACGTTTTTATGACATGGGGACGCAGCCTCCTCGGCTGTCCTCAATTTGGTGTTACCGTCATGGCGGAATGGATACGATGCGCGATGAACGCCTTCGTTGAAGGCACCGAACGCGTCTTCTACGCCTTCGCCTGAAGCCGCGTCCGCGGCTGCCGATCCGTCGATAGCCTCTTCGCCCCGGTTTAGTTAATCGCCTCGAATTGCTAATCCCCGCTGCTCACTGAAAATTGGGGAACCTCAAAAAAAGTCTCGTCAGGACGCGATATGGGACGGCGCGACGGGCACGAAAAAGGCCGCGTCGGGGAGGACGCGGCGGACGGACGGCGGGGTGCGGCGACCCCGCCCTACAACCGGAGGTCAGGAGGCGAAGCGGGCGAGGGAGGAGATGGTGTAGCTCTCCTCGGCCTGGCCGATCTTTACCTTCACGGTGTCGCCCACTTTTTTGCCGACCAGGGCCTGGCCGAGCGGGGTCTTGTAGGAGACGACGTTCTGCTCGGGATTGCTGTCCCAGGCACCGAGGAGGGTGTAGCGGGCGGGCTTGCCGGAGGAGCCGAGCTTCACGTCCACAATGCTGCCGACGCCGACGACCTCGATGGTCGCCTCCTTGAAATCGGTGATGCGGGCGCGGCTGAGGTCTTTCTCGAGCTGGGCTTTTTGGGACATAAGGACCTGCTGGTCCTGCTTGGCCATTTTGTACTCGGAGTTCTCCTTGAGGTCGCCGTGCTCGCGGGCGGTGGCGATGGCCTTGGAGTTGTCGGGGATTTTTTTGGAGATGATGGTATCGTATTCCTCGCGCTTGCGCTCGTAGCTGTCGCGGGAGACGAGGAGCTGTTCCTCCTTGGTCTCGCTGTCGCCGGTGAGGACGGTGGAGATGGAGGGGAAGAGCTTGATGAAGCGGGCGAGGAGCGATTTTTTGGTGAGGTCCTCGAAACCCTGGTTGAGGAGGAGCGAGTGGGCGAGGTCGCGGGCGGTCTCGACGGAGGCGGTTTCGAGCAGGTCTGGGATGAGCTCGGCATCCTCGGAAAGGGCGTCGGCGAGCGGGATGCGGCGGGCGGAGGCGGCCTGCAGGGCCTCGTAGTCGATGGCGTAGAAAATGGCGGAGAAGAGGCGCGGGGAGACGAGGGAGCCGAGGATCTTGGCGAACTTTTTGGAGTTACGGTTTTTGACGATCCAGTGAAGCACGGGGGCGCGCAGGTTTTGCTCGGCCATCCAGCGCACGAAGGTGGCGGCGAGTTCCTCGCCGTGCTCGTTCTCGATCAGGAAATTGATGCACTCGGTGGTGAACTTGCCCTGCGACACCTTGAGCAGGTTGATGACGATGTCGCGGTGTTCGAGGGGGTGGGCCTGCTTGATGAGCTCGAGGAAGTCGCCCTGGAAGTTGACGGGGACCTTTTCGACGATGGTGGGGAGGTCGCGCACGTTGGCCACGAGGGAAACCTGGGTGGGCTCAAGGGTGGCGGTGTCGACTCCGGCGAGTGTGGCGAGGCGATCGCGCACGGAGGCGGCGTAGAGGCGTTCGGCGGTGTCGAACTGGTTGGAGATTTTGATGGCCTCGACGACGCCGGCGAGGATGGCGGGCAAGTCGGCCTTGATCTCTTGTTTGCCGGCGGTGTCGACGAGCTGCTCGGCGAGCTGTACGCGGAGGCGGGCGGAGCGTGTGCCGTTGAATTTCTCGGTGATCTCGTCCTCGGTGGAGACGGGGGTCTCGCGGACGAAGTAGCACTCGGTTTTCTTGGCGGGGACGGAGATGCGCGGGTCCTTGGCGATGGCCTTCTTGGCGGTGGACCACCACTTCTTGAACTTTTCCTCGCCGAGGACCTGGGCAAAGATGATCTCGATCTCGATCTGGGTGGCGGCGCGGTTGGGGTAGGCGGAAAGGGCTTCGAGGAGGAGCTGGGCGGGATCGTTGGCGATCAGCTTGTTGAGGGTGGCGGGATCGGTCTCCTTGCGGACGAGGAGGTGGGCGGGGGGGAGGACGTCGAGGGTGTTGACGCAGAAGGCGGGGTCCATGGCGTGGGCCGGCTTGGCCTTGAAATCGATGATCAACTTACCGGCGGCCTCGTCGTAGGATTTGATCTGCCCGAAGCCCCAGCTCTTATGAATGCAGTAGGCGCCGGGCTCCATGGCCTCCAGCTTGGCTTTGGCCATCTTGAGGGACGGGTTTTTGGCGACGAGCGTGGAGATGGTTTCGGAATTCATGGCGGAAAGGTTACGGAGAGGGTTGGTCAGCAAAGCGGGGCGGGTGGGGCGCTGTCAACGCCGGGGGGCGGGGGGATTTTTCCGGGCGAGGGGAAAAACGTGCTTGCGTACCGGGGCGCGCGCGGCTTTTTCCCGCCCTGCCTGTAGGGGTGCCCGATGCGTCGGGCTGAGATTGCGGCGCGACCGGCCGCTCGACCCTTCGAACCTGAAACGGATTATACCGGCGAAGGAAACAGCAGGGTGGTGTTTACACCGCGCGATTCCGCGCGGGCGCCGTCCTCTTTCTCCCCGGGAGTCCGATTTGGGTCGGGCCACAGTCACACCATGCGACTCCCGACACAGATCCTTCTCCTCGGCGCGATTCTCACGAACAGCGCCCGAGCTAGTGAAACCGAGCCTGGCGCCGCTTCGGCGACGCCGACGCCCGCCGCCACGCCCGTCCGGGCGGACGCGGCCAACCCCGGCGCGGGGGCGGCCAGCCCGGACCCTGCGGCGGACAACACGACGCCGGTGCAGCTCGAGCGGGTGCTCGTCACGGCCGACCTCTGGGCGACGCCGGCGGAGGAAATCGCCGCCAGCGTGAGCGTGTATGGCGGCGAGACGCTCGCGGCGGGCGGGGTGCGCCACTTCGGCGATCTCGCGGGGCAAATCCCCAACCTCACCTTCACGGGCGGGAGCTCGCGGCCCCGGTATTTCCAGATTCGCGGCATCGGCGAGAACTCGCAGTTCGAGGGCGAGACCCCCGACTCCTCCGTGCGTTTCCTGGTGGACGATTTGGACTTCACCGGCCTCGGCGCGGTGGGGAGCACGTTTGACGTGCGGCAGGCGGAGGTGTTGCGCGGGCCGCAGGCGGGGGCCTTCGGGGCGAACGCGGCGGGCGGCGTGATCCGCCTCGTGACCCGGGAACCGACGCCCGAATGGACGGGCTACGTCGAGGGCTCGGCGGGCGAGGACAATCTGCGCGAAGTCGGTCTCGCGGCGGGCGGGCCGCTGGTGAAAAACGACCCGCGCAAACTGATGTTCCGGCTCGCGGTGCAGCGGCACGAGAGCGACGGATTCCGCCGCAACGCTTTCCTGGACCGCGACACCAACGCGCGCGACGAGCTGAGCACGCGGCTGAAAATCACCTGGAACCCGGGCGCGGCGTGGCGCTGGGACGCGACGGTGTTTTTCGCCGACGTGGACAACGGCTACGACGAGTTCGCGTTGGACAACAACGGGCGCTTCACCTTCAGCGACCAGCCGGGGCGCGACACGCAGGAGTCGCTGGCGGGCAGCCTGCGCGGCGTGTATTCAGGTTTTACGGACACGACCTTCACCACCGTAACCAGCGCCACCGGCACCGACTCGCGTTACAGTTATGACGCGGACTGGACCGCCTGGCGGGATGTGGCGCCGATCAACACGACGGACGGCTACAGCGGCTTCGAGGACATAGCGCGCCAGCGCGACACCTTCGGGCAGGAGCTGCGCCTCGATTCCGTGCCGGAGCAGGGCGGGGTGGCGTGGATTCACCGCTGGACGCTCGGCGCGTATTTCTCCCTCGCCGACGAGGCGACGCGTTATGTCTCGGACTACGCCGAGGCCGGCTACGCGGAGCAGACGCGCCTGGATGCCGGGTATAGGGCGGAGAACGCGGCGCTCTTCGGCCAGCTCGCGCACGACCTGGATGCGCGCAATCGCGTGATCGCGGGCCTGCGGGTGGAGGACGTGCGGCAGGAAGGCGGGATCCGCGGCACGACGACGGACAGCTTTGGCGGGACGGCGGGCAACGCGTTCGCTCCCGACTACCAGGCCAGCCTTTTCGGCGGCAAAGTGACCTTCGAGCACGATCTGGCGGCCAGCCGCTTGCTCTACGCCTCGGTCGCGCGCGGGTATCGCGGCGGCGGCATCAATCTTGACCGCAGGATCGTGCCCGGCACGGACCCGCTGGGCTTTGAAACCGAGACGCTCTGGAGCTACGAGGCGGGGCTGCGCAGTCGCTGGCTGGAGAACCGGTTGTTCGGCGGGTTGGCGGTGTTTTACACGGACCGGAGCAACACCCAGTTCCGCAATGCGGTGGGCGCGGGCAACAACTACCGCTTTTTCACCGACAACGGCGGCGACGCCGCGATCTATGGGCTGGAGGCGGAGGTGGAGTATCACCTCGCGGAGGATCTGGTGGCGTATGGCTCGGCGGCGTTGATGCATTCCTCGTTCGAGACCTTTCGCTACAGCAGCCCGGGCACGCTGCCGGAGCAGGGCGGGCGTTTGCCGAACACGCCCGATCATGGGTTTACGGTCGGGCTGCGTTATCAGCCGGCAAAGGGCGCGTTCGGGCGCTTGGAGCTGGTGACGCGCGACTCGTATCTGGAGTCGCTCGGCCATGACGAGGAGCGCTCGGCCTCCGAGGTGGTCAACGCCAGTGTCGGCTACTCGTGGGCGCGGTGGCGCGTGACGCTGTGGGCGCGAAACCTGCTCGACGAGGGCTATGAGAAGCGCGTGTTCCGCTTTGCCAACACCCCGGCGGCGTGGAACGCGGGCGTGGATTCGCGCTACACGAGCGAGGCCGATCCGCGCCAGGTGGGCGTGACGGCGGGGTATGGGTTTTGAGGCTAAAAACGGCACGGCGGGCTGCGGCGACCCCGCCCTACAACGGATGCGGCATGATTCCGGCTTTGTTTGACGAGGTGCGGGAAACAAAGCGCGCTGGCGCGCGTCCATCCCCCGGCCCATCTCCACCGTATGCCACTCGCCCTTATCGACCTGCTCAAGGGAGCCGACCTCCTCATCTACCCGCTGCTGCTTTGCTCGCTGGCGCTGGTTTACATCCTTTGCGAGCGCGTCTGGGCGCTGCGCCGCGGCGCGATCATCCCCGACGACCTCGCCGACGCCATCGTCGCCGCGAAGCCGGTGACGGGCGGCGAGCACTCGGTGCTCGGACGCATCGTGCGTTTTTCCCAGGCGCACCCCGGTGACAACGAGGGCGTGCGCGCCTTTGCCCGCCTGGAGGTTTCGCGCATGGAGCGGGGCCTGCCCTACTTGGAGGTGATCTACGCGGGCGCGCCGCTCATCGGCCTCACGGGCACGGTGTGGGCGCTGATCCGCGTCTTCTCCAGCATCAGCGGCCCCAGCGGCCTGCCGGACCCGGCGAAATTCACCTCGGGCGTATCGCTCGCGCTTTCCGCCACCGTGATCGGCCTCTGCATCGCCATCCCCGCGCTGATCGGCGGCGGGGTGCTGCAACGGCGGGTGGATAAATTCGCCGCGCAACTCGACGTGCTTCTGGCGCGTTTGCTCGCTGAAAAACCAAAGGCCTGAGCCGGCCGCCGCTCCCCCTCCTCTCCCTCTCCCATGTCCGGACTTCAAACCCGCCGCCGTCGCCGCCCCGAGCTCAATCTGGTGCCCTTGATCGACGTGCTCGTGGTGCTGGTGTTTTTCTCTTTCGTGACCATGCAGTTTCGCTCGCCCGGCACGCTCAACATCACGCTGCCGCGCGTGGATACCGCCGGCACGAACGCGTTTGAGGGCACGGTCATCCTCGGCATCGGCAAGGATGGCGAGCTGACCTTCGCCACCGATTCCACCGCGCCGCGCCTGATCGCGGAAACCGAGCTGGAGGGTTTGCTGGCGCAAATCCGGGAGCTAAATCGCGACATCCCCGTGCTCATCCGCGCCGACGAAACAACCCCGCTCAAGACCCTCGCCTTCGTCATGGATTCGTGCCGGAAGGCGGGGCTGAACAAGTTCAGCCTGCAGAGCCGCTAAACGCCGGGCGACGACCCCGCGCCGGCATACACGCGGAGGCCACGCGCGATCGGCGTCCGGGTGTATAACAGGAAATGATCTCAGGGCTGTTCCTCCGGCGTGGCACGGGCGTCCCGCCCGTTCACTGCCGGTCCCAAGGGCGGGACGCCCATGCCACTGCCGATCCGCTGACATCACCTCCCGTTACACCCCTCGGCGCCTTCTTGGCCGGGAAAAACCCTTGGCGGAGGGCGTATGCCCTCCGCATCCTGACCCGATGCGCATCGCTCTCATCGCCGATATCCATGGCAACCTCGCCGCGCTCGATGCCGTTTTGGCGGAAATCGAAACCTTGCAACCGGATCGACTGATCGTGGCGGGCGACATCGTCGACGGCGGACCCGACAGCGGCGCGTGTTGGCGACGGGTGAAGGCGCTGGGCTGTCCCGTGATCCGCGGGAACCATGAACGCTACGTTTTCGATTACGGCACGCCGCGCGCCGACCTCGCCTGGAGTTCCCCGCAGTTCGCGCCCTTGCGCGTCGCCCGCGCGGAGTTGAGCGCGGTCGAGATCGGCGAGTTGGCCGCCCTGCCGCCGACCTGGAGCGATGCCGCCCTGCCCGAATTGCTCGTGGTGCACGCCTCGCTGCGCGGCGACAACGACTCCATTTTCCCCTACACGCCGGACGCGCAAATCGACCCGATGTTCGAGGGCATCGCGCCGGGGGTGAAACTCGTCGTGCGCGGGCACAACCACGCCTGCTCGACGCGCGGGTGGGCGGGGCGGCGCATCGTCACCACCGGCAGCGTGGGCTTGCCGCAGGACGGCAACCCGGCGGCGCAGTTCCTCCTGCTCGAGTCGGCGGGCGCGGACGCGGAGGCCGGCGGGGCCGAGGGCTGGCGGGTGCGGCATCGCGCGGTGCGCTACGACATCGGCGCGACGCTGCGGCGGTTTCGCGAAAGCGGCTACCTCGACAAGGCGGGTCCGCTGGGGCGTTTGTTTTATCGCGAGATGGAGACCGGCACGCACCAGGTGGTGCCTTTCCTGCGCTTCTACGGCGCGGCGCGGGCGCGCGGCGTGCAGTGGACGCTAGAGGAGACTTTGCGGCGGTTTTATGACGTCGCCTGAAGGGCGGTTTGGCGGCGGGTATGACGACGTAGCGGCGATTCCGGCGGACCCGCCCTACCTACGGAGCGGCGATCAATACACCGGCACGGCGGGGTCGATGCGTTGGCTCCAGGCGTGGATGCCGCCGGCGACGTTGGTCACGCGGGGGTAGCCCTGGGCGCGCAGATGCTCGGTGACGCGCAGGCTGCGGCCGCCGTGGTGGCAGTGGATCAGGAGGTGTTTATCCTTCGGCAGCGTGGGCGAGCCGACGTGCTCCGGGATCTGGCGCATGGGGATAAACTCCGAGCCCTCGATGCGCGCGGTCTGGTGCTCGAAGGGCTCCCGCACGTCGATCAGCACGGCGTCGTCGGGGCGCGCCGCGAGCAGGTCGCGGGTTTCCTCGACGGTGATCTCCAGCGGTACGGAATCGGGGGCAGGCGTGGCCATGGGCGGGAAATTGCCCGGCGTCGCGCCTGGTGCAACTGCGGCGTTGCACGGGGCGGGGGGCGACGCCGTAAGCTCGCGCGCATATGGCCAAATCCAAATCCGCCCCCGCCAAATCCACACCCGCGCCCGGGGCTTTTGTCGTCATCATCGCCGGCGGCAAGGGCGAGCGTTTCTGGCCCCAGAGCCGCGCCGCCCGGCCCAAACACCTCCTGCCCGTGGTCGGCGACACGCCCCTGCTCACCCAGACGCTGGCGCGGGTAAAATCCGTGGTGCCGTCGAAAAACGTCTTCGTCATCACCAGCGCCATCCAGGCGAAGGAGGTCGCCAAGGTGTGTCGCGGGCTCATCCCGGCGGCGAACATCGTGGCCGAGCCGGCGGGGCGCGACACGGCGGCGGCGGTCGGGCTGGCCGCCGCCATCGTCGGCGCGCGTGATCCGCAGGGCGTATTCGCGGTGCTGCCGGCCGACCACGTGATCCACGACACCGAGGCCTACCGCGCCGATCTGAGCGCGGCGTTTTCCGCCGCCGGCTCGGCCGACGTGATGGTGACCATCGGCATGCCGCCGACCGAGCCCGCCACGGGGTTCGGCTACATCCAGCGCGGGCCCGAGTGGGGCCGCGTCGGCGAGGGCAAGGCGGCGAAGGTGGTGTACGAGGTGAAACGCTTCGTCGAGAAACCGAAGCTGGAGGTGGCGGAGGGTTACCTGAAATCCGGCGATTACGTGTGGAACGCCGGCATGTTTGTCTGGAGCGTGCCGGTGGTCGAGGCGGCCTTCGCGGCCCTCGCGCCGGAGCTCGACGCGGGGCTGCAAAAGATCCGCGCCGCGCTGAAAAAGAAGCAGGCGCTGACGGCGGTGTTGAAGAAGGTTTACCCGACGCTGGTCAAAATCTCGGTGGACTACGCTCTGCTGGAAAAATCGACCAACGTCGTGATGTTGCCCGCCGGGTTTGACTGGGACGACGTCGGCGCGTGGCCGGCGGTGGCGAAACACTTCACGCCCGACGCGGCGGGCAACGTGGCGCGCGGCGAGGTGATCGTGGAGCAGGGCGCGGGCAACATCGTGTTTAGCGAGGCGGGCCACCTGGTGACGGTGCTCGGGGTGGACGACCTCGTGATCGTGCACACCAAGGACGCGACGCTGGTCATGCCCAAGGCGCGCGCGCAGGACATCAAGGCGCTGCTCGCCAAGGTCGGCGCGCGCAAGGACGCCGCCAATCTGCTCTGAGCACGAAGCGCGGCCCGCCGCGCGCGAAGCGAATGAGATTCCTCGGCATCGATTACGGCACGCGGCGCATCGGGCTGGCGGCGGGCGACGAGCTCGGCATCGCCACGCCGCTGCCCGCGCTGGTCGGGGCCGGGCTGGCGGCGCGGCGGAGCGCGCTGGCGGCGGTGGTGAAACAGCGCCGCATCGACGAGATCGTGCTCGGCTACCCGCTCAACATGAATGGCACGGCCGGGTATAAGGCGAAAGAGATGGAGGCGCTCGCGGTCGAGCTGCGCGCCGAGCTGGGTCTGCCGGTGCATCTGCTGGACGAGCGGCTGACCTCGCACATGGCCGAGCAGGGCATGAACGAGAAACAGCTTCGCGAGATCCGCGCCAAGGGCATCATCGACTCGCGCGCGGCGGCGGTGATCTTACAGGACTACCTCGACCAGCGTTTCCCGCCCGGGCTGGTGGCGGGGCCGGAGCAGGGCGGCCCGCGATGATAACGACGACCACGACGACGCACGGAGTGGCGGGGTTGCGGGTTGTGGGGCGGGGTCGCCGCAGCCCGCCGCTCTCGGCGGTAGGAACGGCGGGGTGCGGCGACC
>JBBRHC010000115.1:0-10208 GCA_038223295.1 Opitutales bacterium | reverse complement strand
GAGCACGCCCACCGCCCCTCCGCCCGACACCCCGCTCCCGTGGGGCTCCGGCCCCTACAGCATCAAACGGCACGGCGTCTCCCTCACCAACTGCGACAGCGAACCGGTGCAGACCCCGGGGTGCATCCAAGCGCACGGGGCGCTGCTGGCGCTGCGCTTGAGCGACCTCGCGATTTTGCAGGTCAGTGAAAATTCGGCGGAGTTTTTTGGAGAAACGCCGGAGGCGCTATTGGGACAGGACGTGGCGAAAGTCGTGGGCGCGGAGGGCGCGGCGCGGTTGCGCGCGCTCGTCGACCGCGAGCCGGTCGAGGGGAATTCGCTCCACGCTTTCACGCTGCCGGCGCGCGGCGCGGCGGGCGCCCTGGATGTGTGCGTGCACACGGTCGAGGGCGTGGTGGTGGTCGAGTGCGAGCCCACGGGGCGCGGCGAGGAGGTCGGGGCGGTGGATTATTTCCGCGGGGTGAAGGCGGCGGTCGGGCGGATGCAGGCGGCCAACGGGCTGCGCGAATTTTGCCGCCGCGTAACGGAGGAAGTGCGAGCGCTGAGCGGGTTGGACCGCGTGATGGTCTACCGCTTCCACGCCGATCTGCACGGTGAGGTTTTCGCCGAGGCGAAGCGCGCGGATCTCGCGCCGTGGCTCGGGCTGCATTACCCGGAGGGCGACATCCCGCGGCCGACGCGCGAGATTTTCAAACGCATCTGGATCCGCCCGCTGCCGAACGCCGCAGGGCCGCTGGTGGAGCTGGTGCCGCTCGCGAATCCCGACACGGGCCGCCCCTTGAACATGACGCACTGCGCGCTGCGCGGCGCCTCGGTGATGTATACCGAGTATCTCGCCAATATGGGCGTCGCCGCCTCGCTCACCCTGCCGATCCTGCGCGACGGCGAACTGTGGGGACTCATCGCTTGCGATCACTACACCCCCACGCATTTCCCCTATCAACTGCGCGCGGCCTGCGAGTTCCTCGCGCAGGTGGCGACCTTGCAACTGAAGGGCACCGAGCAGAGCGAGCAGCTCGTGTATCGGCTGCAGCTCGAGGGCGTGCACCAGCAACTGGTAGCCATGGCGGCGCGGGATGGCGAACTCATGGCGCTCACCGACCGGCAGCCTTCGCTGCTCGACGCGATGGAGGCGGGAGGCGCGGCGCTTTATCATCTCGACCGCTGGTGGTGCGTGGGGAAAACGCCGGAGCCCGCGCAGCTCGATGCGCTCGCGGAGTGGTTGAATACCCGGCCCGATTTCACCTCAGCCGCGCGGCCGGTGTTCGCCACCGTTGCGCTGGCGCGCGACTATCCGGCGGGCGCGGACTTCGCCGCCGTCGCGAGTGGCGTGCTGGCCGTGCCGCTCTCGCGTGCGCGGCGCGACATGATCGTGTGGTTCCGCCCGGAGACGCTGCAGACGGTGAACTGGGGCGGCAACCCGCACGAGAAGCCGCTCGTCACCGGCCCGCACAGCGCGCGACTCACGCCCCGGCGCTCGTTTGAACTTTTCGCCGAGTCCGTGCACCAGCGCTCGCTGCCGTGGTTGAATGTGGAAATCGATTCCGCGCTGCGCCTGCGCATGCTCGTGGTGGAACTCGTCGTCACGCGCTCCCAGCGTCTCGCGGAATTAAACGTGGATCTCACGCACAGCAACGAGGAGCTGGACGCCTTTGCCTACGTCGCCTCGCACGATTTGAAGGAACCGCTGCGCGGCATCCATCGCTACGCGCATCAAATACTCCAGAGCGCGCCGGCGCTCGACGACGAAAACCGCAGGCGCGTGGAGGGGCTCATGCGACTCACCGTGCGCATGGACAGCCTGCTCAATTCGCTGCTGCATTTCTCCCGCGTGGGCCGCACCACGCTTGAGCTAGACGAGGTGGACCTCAACGAAGTCGTGGAGGAAGCGCTCGAGATGGTCGGCGCGCGCCGCAGCGACGGCACCTTCACCGTTGTCGTGCCGCGCCCGCTGCCGGGGCTGCATTGCGACCGTGTGCGGGTGCGCGAGATTTTTAGCAATCTGCTGAGCAACGCGCTCAAATACAGCGCGCCCGCTCCGCCCCGCGTCGAGGTCGGCTACCTCGCCCCGGGGGAGACCGCAGGGCGCCCGGGCGCGCCGGCGGAGTCCGCCGGGCACACGATATTTTTTGTGCGTGATCACGGCATCGGCATCGAGTCGCGGCACTTCGAGCAGATTTTTCGCATGTTCAAACGGCTGCATGGCCGCGAAGCCTACGGCGGCGGCGTGGGCGCGGGCCTGACCATCGTGCAAAAGCTCGTGCAGCGCCACGGCGGCTGCGTGTGGGTGGATTCCAAGCCCGGCGCGGGCAGCACCTTTTACTTCACCCTGCCCCGCGGCGAAACCCCCACCGTGCCATGCTTCCCGGAACCATCCTTGTGCTCGAAGATTGCGAGGAAGATTTTGAAACCATCTGCGATGCCGCGCGCCGCGCCGGGGTGACGCACCATCTCCGGCGCGCGACGACGGGGGATGAATGCATGGAGATTCTCCGGCAGGATGACTCCCTGCCCGCGTTCGTGCTGCTCGACCTGAATACGGCGGGGGGCGATGGCCGAGACGCGCTGCGTTTCGCCAAGAACGACGCCCGCCTGCGCTCCGTGCCCTTCGTGGTGTTGACGACCTCGGCCAATCCGCGCGACCTCGGCTTCTGTTATGAAAGCGGCGCCAACGCGTATCACGTCAAACCCGTGCGCCACGACGAGCACCTGCGCGTGCTCGGGGAAATCTTTCACTACTGGCTGCGCGCCGTGGCGCTCCCGCAAAAGCACGAGGTCCCGAAGAAAAACGTCAACCCCGCCACCCGATGAAACCGCCGACCCGTAAGATCCTGATCATCGACGACAGCCCGGAGGACCGGGCCGAGATGCGGCGCCTGCTGCTGGCGGGCTCGGAAACCCGCTACCGCTTCACCGAGGCGGAACGGGGAGCGGACGGCCTGCGCCTTTGCCGCGATTCCGGGGACGGTTTGCCGGATGTGGTGCTGCTCGATTTTCAACTTCCGGACATGAATGCGGCGGACCTGCTCGCGGAGCTGTGCAAGGGCGGGGACCTGCCGCCCTTTCCGGTCGTCGTCATCACGGGCACGGACAAGCGGAGCGGCCCGGAACTGCTCCGCGCCGGCGCCCAGGATTTCCTGGGGAAAAGCTGGACGACCGCAGAGAGCCTGACGCGTGCGGTGGAAAATGCCATCGACCGCTTCGCCCTGCTCACCGAGCGCAAACAGGTGGAAGAACAGCTGCGCGCGAGCGAAGCCAGGTTCCGGCAAATCGCCAACACCATGCCGCAGATCGCCTGGGCGGCGCGTCCGGATGGCTACTGCGATTACTACAACGAGCGCTGGTATGAGTTCACCGGGTTTTCACGCAGCGAGGAAGGCCAATCCAGTTGGGAGCCGATTTTGCATCCGGACGACGTGCAACGCTGCTTGGACACCTACTCCGACTGCATCCGCTCGGGGACGCCTTATAGTATCGAGTATCGCTTTAAGGATCGCGCCTCGGGCGGCTATCGCTGGTTCCTGGGTCAGGCGCTGCCGGTGCGCGACGAGCGAGGCGAAATCACCCGCTGGTTCGGCACCTGCACGGATATCGACGACCAGAAGCGGGCGGAGGAGAGATTGGAAGCGATCGTGGCCGAGCGCACCGAGAAGTTGCAGGAGACCATCTCCGAACTGGAAACCTACTCCTACAGCATCTCTCACGACTTGCGGACGCCGCTACGGGGAATCCGAAACTACGCTCAGATCCTGGAGGAGGAATGCCGCGACGAAATCGGCACGCCAGGGCGCGAGTATATCCGCCGGATCGTGACGTCGGCGGAACGCATGGATCGATTGATACAGGACGTACTCGTCTACAGCCGGGTGGCCCGCACCGAAATCACGCTGGAGAATGTCGACCTGGAGGCGCTGTTGAACGGGATTTTAGAAGGCTATCCTCAGTTTCAGTCACCTGACGCCGAGGTCATCGTGGCGCGTCCGTTGCCGTGGGTGCGAGGCAATGTCTCGGCGCTTACCCAGTGCCTATCCAATCTCGTGGGGAACGCCGTGAAGTTTGTGCCGCCGGGGGTGGTGCCGCAGGTAAAAATCTCGGCGAGCATCGGTGACAAACGGGTGCGTATCTCGATTCAGGATAACGGGATCGGAATCGATCCACAAATGCATGGCAAGATCTTCGGGATTTTTAATCGTTTGTCTCCCGGCTACGAAGGCACCGGCATCGGCCTGGCCGTGGTGCGTCGGGCGGCCGAACGAATGGGTGGCGAGATTTTTGTGGAATCCGAGCCGGGGAAAGGCAGCACGTTTCACCTTGAGCTTAACGGAGTAGCGTAAAATCTGTCCACGTGCGGCTTCAGGGAAATCTTTGCTGCTTTCCCGCAGTTGGAGACAGGGTGTCGCGTGCAATCTTGATTAATATGCCGAGCGACTTTGCATACACTTTATTCTAATTCGCGATCAAAATGCGACTATCATCAAAAATTGGCCAGGGTCGGCCAACGCTACACAAAGCATCCGATGTAGGGTTGGCCGTCCTCGGACAATTGAATCACTTCGAAAGCGAATTGGAATAAATATCCAAGACAGGACGAATTTCCTGAAGTGGATATATGGATACATCCACCATCTCGGCGGAGAGTGAGGAAACGGGATCTCCGGGCAGTGGGAATCCCGCTAACCTCGCCGGCTCGGTGGAGTAGGCCAGGACCCGGGCGTCTTTGAATTGATAAGGTCGATGATGCACCCGGCCGGAGTGCAGCCGCCCATTCGCATTTGCCGTGAAGAGGAAATAACGCTCGACCAAAAAAAACTCCAGTGATCCCGGAAGCGCTTCTCTGGCTGGTCCCTCCGCCCCCCAGGAGTAGCGGGCTTGTAGAGTCGACGAGGACGTTCTTTGGCTCGTGAATAGGATGTGCCGATCGTTTCTTTCGACGGTCATCCGGGCGTAATAGTAAGGTAGGTGGAAAGCCTTGCGCGCGACCCACACGGCAATCGGTTGATTGCAGTCGAGGGAGTAAAAAAACACGCCCGGCCGACCGTGCGCGTCTCGGACATACGTTCGTACATTTAGTTCAAAGAACCAAGAAAGCCACGGGAGCGGAGGTAAAAAGCGGGGGCGAACGCGTTCCATAAGAAAAGGAACGATCCCGATGTAGGCGGCATTATCATGGGTATCTACCGTCAAGCCCGCCGGCAGTGTCGCCTGGATGGTCTCTGGCTCGATTTGCCAGTGAAGAAAGAGCAGGTCGCTCCAACGCTGTCTTCCGATTGCCATGCCCTCGGGCCTGGCCCGCGCCGCGAGTCGATTAGCGATTGGGATCATGGTTTTTTGCTTTCGTATTTGCCGCGCGCAGGACGGCGGCTGGTTGTCGGATCGTAGTTTGTTTTGCTTTAGCGATCCGCGTCAAATGGAAGCTGCAAATGCCGGCTCATCTTTTCCCAATATGGAAAGAAACCGGAGCCCGAGAGGTTGAACGCATGGTTATCCGAGCTGCGCCTAATCAGCGTTAGCGAGATGGCAACCGCTGAGAGCTGACGTTCGAGTCGAGGTAGCAAGTCGCGGATCGATCCCACGGTGGGAGCGAAGGCAATCACTTCGTTCAAATCGTGGTCCCTTGCCCATCGCACCAAACTCATGACCGGATCGTCTTCTTCGTACAGTAGGGTCTCCGCTTTGTAATGCAAACCCGCCCGCAGGAGACCATCTTGCAGCACGGTTTCCAATGAAGTGACACGTCGTTCACTCAAACCATGATCAACGCGATAGGTCCGCGCGCTGAAAAAGGCCGCGATGGATATCGGGGTAATGTCTTTTAGCGGGCCAAGCTCTGGCGCTAAATCATCGGGATGAAGCCATAGGCCGGCGCGGGTGCTCTTTTGCACGGGCAGCTCGGGGTAGTGGGGCAGAGCGAGACGCCTGGTGTCGGCAATCTCCTCCGCGATGAAAGGCTGCACGGCTCCATCGGCGATCCGCTCACTGCCGGTGAGGTCGTTTAGCAACGATTCGGCCGCGTATCGTTCGAGGTTGGTCAGGCGCACCAGATATGTTTTTCCTGGAGTTTGCAGACCGGCGACCCAGCGCCAAGAGAGGGTGTTGCTGGCGGGATCCGCGTCCAGGAGGTGGCGAAAAAACACGTCGGCTCCCAATTCCCATGGGAGGCGTTCGGCGTGAACCCAAAAGCTGGCCCACCACATGCGCGCGTGATTGTGCAGGTAGCCGGTGGCGATCAATTCATGTACGATGGCATCCATGCAGGCCACCCCGCTTTCGCCATTAGCGACCTGCCCGGCGCGTTTTAGCACGGACTCTGGCAGGTTGTCGCGTAGCTCGTGTACACGTTGTCTCCAGCTTTTCCAAACATCCGGCCGCATCTCCAGCCAGCCCTTCCAATAGCGCCGCCAACAAACCTCTTGGAGCCACTTTTCGGCGCTTTTGAAATTATGGTACCGCAGGGTGTCGTGCAGGATTTCATCTTCCGTGAGGAGCCGGTGCCGCAGCGCGGTACTTAGGCGGGATACGTGGGGATGCCCTGGTTGTACATGATTTCGACGCGCCCCATAACTTGGGACCTGGGGTAAAAAGTGATGCCAGGCAGAGAGCGCCTCCTGTCTTGTGAGTGGCTGGATCATGATATTAACGAAACAGGACGAGCAGACAAAGACCGCGCAGGCTCCAGGCGAGGGTGCGCAGCCAATTGGTGGTCACGAGCTTCTGGTGGGCGGTGGCGGTAAAACCATACTCAAGCCGGGTGTGTAAGGGAATTTGTACGATTAAGGTAGAGAGCCAGATCATCGTTAGGGGCACCAGGCTGATGAGAAACCACGGGCTGCGTTCACCCTGATAAATCAGGAGCGCCGCGGTGCCCAGCTCGGCAACCATGAGCGGTCCGACGATATAACCGATACGCGCCGTGTAGCGCGCATGATAACTGCGGAAAGCCTCTGTGCCGACCTGCGAAAACAGCGGGTAGATGACGATTTGCACCGTCCAAATCAGGCCCACCAGGGCGCAGGTGATCGCGGCATGAATTAGCAGAGTCATGAAGTTGGGCCGGTGTGTGCAAACAAACGGTAGCATGGCCCGTCCGCATCTTTTTGACGAACGAAACGATTAGAAAACCAGGGCGATGGTATAACCGCTCGCGGGGTTGCTTCGGGTTGCGTCGGTGTGGGGTGGGATCGCCGCATCCCGCCGGGTTTAGGATCAGCGCCTCGGGGCTCGTCGCGGGCTTCGCGTCGCCGTCACCGACCGATTTAACGCGACGCGGCGGGCGGCGACTTGCGGGCTCGGGCTGACGCGTCATGGTGTCGGCATGAAAAACACGAACGGGAAGCGGGGGCGGAGGGGGAATGGGAACGCGACGAGGCGGGTCTGGGGGCTGGCGGGGGCGGTGCTGCTCGGTTTGCTGACGGCGTGCGCGACGCCGGATGCGCGCATTAAACGCAACCAGGCGATCTTCGACGCGTTGCCGGCGGAACGGCAGGCGCTGATCCGCGAGGGAAAGGTGGGGATCGGGTTCGCGCCCGACGAGGTGCGGCTGGCGTTGGGCGACCCGGATCAGCGCTGGCTGCGCACCGACGCGCAGGGGCAGTCGGAGGTGTGGAGTTACACGAGCTACGACAGCCGCGCGGGGGTGCCGCTGTATCGCGGCTTCTACCACCGCTACCGCGGCGGATACCCGTTCTACTACGATAGCGCGTATTTCGGCGATGCGCGGCCGCGGGAGTATTTTAAGGTGAGCTTCGCCGACGGGCGAGTAAGCTTGATCGAGCAGGATACAAAATAGTCTGCCCAGTAGGCTGTAACGACTGATTTTCCGGAATTGGTCACAGAGCCGAGCGGGAGCGCGGTCACAGAGGTCACCGAGGCAAACAAGGGTTTCACGATTCTATATCGTAGATTGGCCACGCGTTTTCCGTGTCCGAGCTCTGTGCCCTACGTGGCTGATAAATCCTTTGGGACGCCGAGATGACGCGGAGCACTATATGTTAGGCGATACTCGTTCTACTTGGCTAACTTGGGTTAAAACTCGGGCCACGCTCGGAGAGTGGGCCGCAAAGAGGCGCAAAAGACGCGAAACCGACCCGTCTTTTTGAGCTTTCCGCGCCTTTTTTGCGGCCATGCCTGCATCTTGGAAAGTGGCGGTTGAGACGGAGGCGTAAGCGGTCCGCCGGCCTGGCCGAGGGCGGACGCGCGGGGTCGGCGGGGCGGGCGCGCTTGCGTTCGGCGTGGAGCGGGCCACGTGTTCGGGCCGAATTTATGTCCACGCTTTACCGCCACTTGGTGAAACCGCTTTTGTTTCGTCTCGACGCCGAGGAGGCGCACGAGCTGGGCGTCGATGCGCTCGCGCTGCTGGGGCGGACCACGCCGCTGTGTCGGCTGCTGGAGGCGTGGAACGGGCTGCCGGCGGAGCTGCACCGGCCGGTGCGGGCCTTTGGGCTGGAGTTCCCGAACGCGGTGGGGATGGCGGCGGGGTTTGATAAAAACGCGCGCGCCTGGCCGGCGGCGGCGGCGCTGGGTTTTGGCCACGTGGAGATCGGCACGGTGACGGCGCTGGGGCAGCCGGGAAATCCCCAGCCGCGGCTTTTTCGTTATCCGGAGGAGAAGGCGGTGATCAATCGCATGGGCTTTAACAACGAGGGCAGCGAGGCGGTGGCGGCGCGGCTGGCGACGCAGCCGGGGGTGGGGCATCGGCGCATCCCGTTGGGAATCAATCTGGGCAAGTCGAAGGTGACGCCCAACGAGGAGGCGACACGGGACTACCTGACGAGTTTCGGGCGGCTGGCGGACTACGCGGACTACCTGGTGGTGAATGTATCGAGCCCGAACACGCCGGGTCTGCGCGCGTTGCAGGACGAGAGGCCGCTGCGCGAGCTGCTCGGGGCGCTGAGCGCGGCGAACGCGGCGCGCGGACCGGCGCAGGCCGGGGGCAAGGGGCGTAAGCCGCTGTTGTTGAAAATCGCGCCGGATCTGGGCTGGTCGCAGATCGACGCGGCCTTGGGGGTGATCGCGGAGTTCGGGCTGGATGGGATCATCGCCACGAACAGCACGCTGGCGCGGCCCGAAAGTTTTGCGGAGGTGGGGCAGGCGGGCGGACTCAGCGGCGCGCCGTTGCTGAAAAGGAGCACGGAGATCGTGAGTTACATCGCGAGGACGATGGGCGGGAAACTGCCCATCGTGGCGGTGGGCGGCATCACCGACCCGGCGGGCGCGGCGGAGAAAATGGATGCGGGCGCGGCTCTGGTGCAGGTCTACACCGGGCTGATCTACGAGGGGCCGTTTTTCGCGGCCGCGCTGGCGCGCGGGCTGGCGGAGCGGCAGCGGATCGGCGTGGGGCGCTAGGCGCGGGAGGCTTGCGAGCCGGGGTGCGGGATTGCTTCTCGTGTCGCGCGGGGGGCGGGGTTAGACACCCGATTCATGCCCCAAGACGCCATGTCCGAGTTTGAGCACACCGTCCTCGACAAGATCGAGCAAAGCCCGACGGGGGCGGTCCCGCACACGCCGGCCTATCAGGACGCGCTGGCGCATCTGCGCGCGACGCACCAGGTGTATCCGTCAGCGGACTACAAGGCCGGCTACGTGACGGTGCGATCGCTGGCGGCGAGGCCGATTTTCTACGCGCAGAACATGGAGGCGTGCGTGGACGGCAAGGTGGGGGTGGAGGGGCTGGAGGCGGATGCGAGCATCTTTAGCCGCTACGTGGCCTCGTTGCCGGCGGAGTTGCAGGCCAAGGCGGAGGCCTGCCGGGCGCTGGTGGTGGCGCGCAAGACGATGCATCGCGCCAACAAGGGCGGCGCGGTCCTCGTCCACGATCCGTTGCACACGCTGTTTTTGGTGCCGGGTGGCGGGCCCAAACCCGGACTGCCGGGCAACTATCTTTATGGCTCGATGCTGGAGGGCGCGGACGCGGCGACGGGCGGCGGCTGGTCGTTGCTGATCCATGACCACGAGGACGGGGCGGCCTTGTGCGAGGTGGCGTCGCAGGCGGAGGCGTTGGCCAAGTTGCAGGATGTGCTGGCGAGCGCGCCGTTCCAGTTGGAGGAGCTGGCGTCGCTGGGGTTCCGGACGGTGTAATGGCGCGACCCGCGTGGCGTTTAGGTTTTTTAGTCGGTGAGGAAGTCGTGCTCGGTGGCGAGGTAGCTTTCGAGGCGTCGGGCGAGGCGGGCGACGTCGTCGGGCGGCGGGGTGGCGGGGGCGTCGGCGGGGAG
>JBBRHC010000114.1:0-10264 GCA_038223295.1 Opitutales bacterium | reverse complement strand
GACGCCCAAGGCCGCACCCTCGACCTCGCCGCCCTGCCCGCGCTCGCCCGCACCCTCGCCGTTTCCCCCGGCTCCCGCCACCTCCTCCTCGCCCGCCCCTCCCCTTCCGGCTCCGAGTTCCTGCTCGACGCCCACCAGCACGCCTAAAGCCATGTCCGCCCACGCTCCCGGCACCGCCCCCGCCCCGCCCCTCTTCGCCGCCATCATCGGCGACCTCCTCGCCGCCCTCCCCGCCTCCGTATCCAGTCCTCCGATACCGGACGATTTCGCCGCCCGCACCGCCCTCGGCGTCACCCTCGCCGCCCACCACCGCCTGCTCCCCGGCCGCGCCGAGATCCGCGCCGTCCACCTCACCGGCCCACGCGCCGAGATCGTCAACCTCTTCCTCTTCCCCACCGGCCTGGCCGCCCCCGTCTTCGCGATGGAGTTCGTCGCCTTCGGCAAAAAACCCGTCGTCGCCGTCATCGATGCCAAAGGCCACGAACCCGCCGGCGCCGCCCTCGCCGCCCGCGTCCTCCGCGCCGCCCACGCCCGCCACCCCGGCCTCCCGCGCGGCGACGACGCCCCCTCCTGGTTCGAGGAATGCCGCTCCGGCGACGATTTTTTCGTCCGCCCCGCCGACCTCGCCCAGTTCGCCCGCCTCACCCGCATCCTCGACGAAGTGTGGCAAGAGCTCCTCGCCGCCCTCCCCGCCTCGTCCGCCGCCCTCCCCGCCGACCTCGCCGCCGTCCAGGCCTACAAAGACCACCACCGCCGGCACAGCCCCGGCCGCCCCTTCCTCCACCGCACCTTCGGCCCGGACTGGACCGAGTCCTTCATGCGCGACTTCCTCTTCGCCCCGCCCCTGCCCGCCGACCCACCCGCCGCGCCCGCCGCGCCCGCGCCATAGCAGCCGGGTATTATCCCGACCCGCCTACTTGTACCGCAGCGCCTTGATCGGATCGAGCTTCGCCGCCTGCACCGCCGGGTAGATGCCGGCCAGCACGCGCTCAGGCGAGGACGCGGCCAAGGTGACCTACACTTACGCCAAGCCCGAGCGTCGCGACCTACGCCAGACCGTGGTCATCAGTTTTTCACCCCCCAGCCGATTCACACCGCGAGCAACCCGGGCGCGACGACGATCCAGAGAAGACGTTTCATGATCACAAAGTGAGGCGGGCAGGTAGGGCGGGACCGCCGGGCCCGCCGTGTCCCGCACCGGCGAAACCGCTGGCCCCGCCCCACCGGTTTAGCCCTGCGCCAGCGTGTGGTTCACCGAGTCGAGCAGCGCCTCCCAGGAGGCGTCGATGATGTTGTCGCTCACCCCGACCGTGCCCCACACGCGGTGGCCGCGCGTCTCGCCGGTCTCGATCAGCACGCGGGTGCGGGCGTTGGCGCCGTTGCGACCATCGAGGATGCGCACCTTGTAGTCGCGCAGATCCACGTCCTTGAGTTTTGGATACAGAGGCTCGAGCGCGAGCCGGAGCGCCTTGTCCAAAGCGCCGACCGGCCCGGTGCATTCCGCGACGGTGTGCCGGAGTTCGCCGCCCAGCCGCAGCTTCACCGTGGCCTCGGCCATCAGCTGGCCGGCCGCGCCGCGCTCCACGATCACGCGGTAACCCTCGACCGTGAAAAACTCCTTCGCCTGCCCCAGCGTGCGCGCGATGAGCAGCCGCAGCGAGGCGTCGGCGGCCTCGAACTCGTAGCCGCGGAACTCGAGCTCCTTCAACTGCTCGATCAGCGACTTCATCCCGGGCGACTTCTCGTCGAGCTCGAAGCCGAGCTCCTTCGCCTTCATCGCGATGCTGCTGCGCCCCGCCATGTCGGAGACCAGCACGCGGGTGCGGTTGCCCACCAGCGACGGGTCGATGTGCTCATAGGAGGATTTCACCTTCTGCGCCGCGTTGGCGTGCAGCCCGCCCTTGTGGGCGAAGGCGCTCGCGCCCACGTAGGGCGACTTGGTGTCGGGCTTGAGGTTGGCCAGCTCGTCGAAGGTCAGCGCCAGCTCGCGCAGCCCGCCGAGGTTTTGCGCGCAGCGGGCGGTTTTGCCCATCTTCAGGAAGAGGCTGGGCAACACCGTGAACAGGTTGGCGTTGCCCGTGCGCTCGCCGTAACCGTTGGCCGTGCCTTGCACCAGCGTGGCGCCGGCGCCGACGCCCGCGAGCGAGAGGGCGACCCCGAGGCCGGAGTCGTTGTGGGTGTGCACGCCGACCTTCCCGCCGCCAAACTCGGCCACGACGCGCTCCACCATGGCCTTGAAGTCATCGACGAGGGTGCCGCCGTTGGTGTCGCAAAGGGTGAGGTTGCTCGCGCCGCCCTTGATCGCGGCGTGCAGGGTGCGGAGGGCGTAGTCGGGGTCGGCCTTGTAGCCGTCGAAAAAGTGCTCGGCGTCGTAGACCACCTCGCGCCCCTGGGCGGTGACGTAGCGGACGGAGTCCTCGATCATCGCGAGGTTTTCCTCCAGCGTGGCGCGCAGGATCTCGGTGACGTGCAGCGTCCAGGTTTTGCCCACCAGGGTGAGCACGGGCGTCTCGGCCGCGAGCAAGGTGGCTAGCTGGGCGTCGTCCTCGGCGCGTATGCCGGCGCGGCGGGTGGAGCCGAACGCGGCGAGCTTGGCGTGGGTGAACTTCAGCTTTTTCGCCTCGGCGAAGAACGTGATGTCACGCGGATTCGAGCCCGGGAAACCACCCTCGATGTAGTCCACCCCGAAGGCGTCCAGTTTTTGCGCGATCAGGAGCTTATCCGTCACGGAGAAGCTAATGCCCTCCCCCTGCGTGCCATCGCGGAGGGTGGTGTCGTAGATTTTAACGGCGTTGCTCATGGTAGTGTGTGCGGCGCGGGGCCGACGGGATGTGGGGGACGAAAAAGTGACGGTGAATGGATTGCGAGAGGGGAGAAAACGAAAAACCCCGGGCGTTTCGGCCCGGGGTCCTCGGAAAACCGGAGGCGTGTGAAGCGTTTCGCGCTTACGCCAAGATTCCCGGCCCGGGGGGGCGGGTAATAATAATGGCGGGGATAAGGCGGGCGCGGTTCACGGCTGGAACGGCTAGCGGGGGCGGCCGTCGCTTGTCGAGGGTGTTTATGCCGAAGTCCGCCAGCGACGCGGTGGCGCGAATCGAGGCGAACCTTGACCCTCCGAGCCATAGCTACAGTGTAGCTACATGGCGACCAGGACGGTTAAAACCAGCAAGACGGCCAAGCTCTTCGCCACCGGCGGCTCGCAGGCCATCCGCCTGCCCAAGGAGTTCCGCTTTCCCGGCAGCGCGGTAAACATCCGTCGCACCAAGGCCGGCGTGCTCATCACCCCGGCCGAGGACGACCTGGAGGAGCGCCGCAAGCGCTTCCTCGCCCTCGCCGGCTCCTGCCCGGATTTCCCCCTGCGCTATCCGAACGAATTGCCCGATCTCCCGCGCGACCTGAACTGGTGATGATTTACCTCCCGGACACCAACGCCTGCGCCCACTTTTTCCGCGGTGAGCCCGGACTCGCCGCCCAGTGGTCCAAGCACATCGGCGACATCCGCCTATCCGTCCTCGTGCTCGCTGAACTCCGCTTCGGCGCGGCCAAGGTCTCGTCCGTCCGCCACGAAAAACATATCGCGGCCCTTCTAGCCGCCGTGCCGGTCGAACCGCTAAGCGAGGCCGACGCAGGCACCTATGCCCGGCTCAGCGTCCATCTGGAAACACGCGGTGTACGCATCGGTGCCATCGACTCCCTCATCGCCGCCCAGGCCCTGCGCCTCGGAGCCACCGTGGTGACTCACAATCTCCGTGAATTCCGTCGCGTCCCCGGCCTCCGCGTCGAGGACTGGCAAAGCGCCGTCTGATTCGCGCCCAGCCTCCCTCTTTCGTGCCGCCTCCGCCTCCCAAACCCCGCCCCGCCCCGCCGACCCGCGCCGCGCCTTGCGCCGCGTCCCTGGCCGGCGGCGACACTCTCGCCGGCGTGCTCGAGCGCATCGTTTTCCTCAATGAGGAAAACCACTACACGATCGCCGAGTTCCGCCCCGATGAGGGCGACGAAAAGGTCACCATCGTCGGCGCCCTTCCCGGCGTGCAGTGCGGCGAGACGCTCCATCTCCACGGCTCCTGGGCGAGCCACGCCCAGCACGGCGCGCAGTTCAAGGTCGAGCGTTTCTCCAGCGAACTCCCGTCGAGCGTGTATGGCATCCGCAAATACCTCGGCTCCGGCCTCGTGCCCGGGGTGGGCAAGGTCTACGCCAACAAGATCGCGGACGCGTTTGGCACCGGCACCTTCCGCGTGCTCACCGAGGAGTCCGCCCGCCTGCGTGACGTCCCGGGCATCGGCAAGGTCCGCGCCTCCGCGATCAAAAAGGCCTGGGACGAGCAGCGCTCCTTCCGCGAGCTCTACATCTTCCTCCAGACCTACGGCGTCACGCCCGGACAGTGCGTGAAACTCATCGACAAATACGGCGCCGAGGCCCGCGAGATCCTGCAAAAACAGCCCTACCGCGTCGCCCGCGAGATCGACGGCATCGGTTTCAAAACCGCCGATCGCATCGCCATCAATCTCGGCTTCGCCAACGACGCCCCGCCCCGCCTCGACGCCGGCATCCTCTTCGCCATGGAGACGCTCCAGGAGGAGGGCCACACCGCCCTCCGCGAGGCCGATCTGCGCGACTATGCCGCCACCCTGCTCGAAACCTCCGGCGAACGCATCACCGCCCGCATCGCCGCCCTCGTCACCGAGCGTAATCTCGCGCAACACGCGCCGCGCGGCGTGGTCGAGCCCCTGCCCGGCTCCGCCCTCACCCAGCTCCCTGTGCTCGACCGCGCCGAGCAAAAAATCGCCTCCGCGCTCAAGCGCCTCCGCATCGTCCCCGGCGGCCTGCCGCCGATCAAACACGACGCCGCGCTCGTCTGGGCGGAGGAGAAGGCCGGCTTCACCTTCGCCCAGGGCCAGCGCGATGCCGTGCGCGCCTCCCTCGTATCCAAGGTCTCGATACTCACCGGCGGCCCCGGCACCGGCAAGACCTCCTGCCTCCGCGCCCTGGTCGAGATCCTGAAGGCCAAAAAAGTCCGCCTCTCCCTCGCCGCCCCCACCGGCCGCGCCGCCCAGCGCCTCACCGAGACCACCGGCGGCTTCGCCCAGACCTTGCACCGCCTGCTCAAGTTCAACCCCCAGCGCGGCGGCTTCGACGCCAACGAAGACTCGCCGCTCGCCACCGACTTTCTCGTCGTGGACGAGGCCTCGATGCTCGACACCCGCCTCGCCGCCGCCGTCTTCGCCGCCATGCCCTCGCGCGCCCACCTCCTCCTCGTGGGCGACACCGACCAGCTACCCAGCGTCGGCGCGGGCAACGTGTTAAAAGACATCATCGCCACCGGGACCGTGCCTGTCACCCGCCTCAGCGTGGTCCACCGCCAGCAGGGCCAGAGCGAGATCGTCACCACCGCCCACGCCATCAACGCCGGCGAGCCCGGCCTGCCCATCGCGGTCGATAGCCTCGAAAAACTCCTGCCCTGGGCCGACCTCACCTTCATCGTCGCGCGCGACGCCGACGACTGCCTGCAAAAAATCTCCTCCCTCTGCACCGAGTTTATCCCGCTCCACTACCCGTGGATGAAGCCCGGCCGCGACATCCAAGTCCTCGCGCCCATGCACAAGGGCACCGCCGGCGTGGGCAACCTCAACCTCCGCCTCCAGGCCGCTCTGAATCCCCACGGCGTCGGCCTGCGCGCTCCCGGCGGCGAATACCGCGTCGGCGACAAGCTCATCCAGTTGCGCAACAATTACGACAAGAGCCTCTTCAACGGCGACATCGGCGTGGTCGTCGCCGCCGACGCCGAGGCCGGCACGCTCGACGCCGACTTCGATGGCACACGGCACGTCTTCTCGCGCGGCGAGCTCGGCGACATGGCCCTGGCCTACGCCATCAGCATCCACAAAAGCCAGGGCAGCGAATACGCCGCCGTCATCATCCCGCTGCTCAAGGCCCACTTCATGATGCTCCAGCGCAACCTGCTCTACACCGCGATCACGCGCGGCAAAAAAAAGGTCTTCATCGTCGGCGAACCCGCCGCCTACGGCATGGCCGTCCGCAACAACGAGGCCAAAACCCGCTCCACCCACCTCAAGGAAAAAATCCTCGCCGCGATCGAGGCGAGCGGCCCCTGAGGCGTGTCCCGCGGCTGAGCGCGCCTGACCCGGCGGCCCCAAACGTCCCCGCGTTCCCGCGCAGGGCTACGCAGCCCCTTCTCCGTGAACAAAGTTACCCGACCGGCGTAGCCCTTTGCGGGAGCAGCGTGACCCGCAGGCACCGCGCTCCGGGATCCGCCAAACCCCAAAATCGCTCCCGCGCGAGCCCACCCTACCCCTGCTCCACGCGCCCCTTCAGAAAAGCGAGCACGTCTTGGAACTTGGCGCGGTTGGCCTCATCGGCGGCGACCAGATTTTCATGCGCCGCCAGCACCAGGCGCGCGTTTTCCAATTCGCCCAGCTTGGTCTGCGGGGCCAGCGCCGCGACCGGGGCGCGAAGCTTCGCCTCGCACGTGCTGTCATCGAGCGTGAGTAGGCGGTGCAGGCCGAGGTTTTTGATCAACTCCAGATTGCGCTCGCCCACCCGGCACAGGATCAGGCTGCCGGCCGCGCCCACCTTGCGCAACTCCAGCGCCGAACCGGCCAGCACGCCGAGAAAGGTGCTGTCCATGCTGGTGCAGTTCTTAAAATCCATCACGAACCGCGTGCAATCCCGCCGACGCATCTCGGCCATGAAATCACGGAGGCTTCCGCTGTTCTGAAAGGAGGCCCTGCCTTCCACGCGAATCATCACGGGATCACACGAGTCATCGACGAGGAAAGTGGGCGCTGCGGTTTCGGGCATGTCGTAACAGGTGGAACGTGAAATCAAAAGGTGGATCAACTCCCCGGGTGCGCAAGCTGGCGGCGAGCTGTCCGTTAGAGGTTCTTACTTACGGGGAATCGCACTCAATTCTGGGCCACGATCTGACGCAACACATAGGGCAAAATGCCGCCGTGTTGATAGTAATCGATCTCGATGGGTGTATCGATGCGGCAGCGCACCTTGATGTTTTCCACCCCGCCATCCTGGCGGGTGATTTTAAGGATGAGGTCCTGCTGCGGCTTGATCGAGGAGTCCAGGCCGAGCACGTCGTAGGTCTCGGTGCCGTCGAGCTTCAAGGTCTGCGCGGTCATGCCTTCCTTAAACTGAAGCGGGAGCACTCCCATGCCGACGAGATTACTCCGGTGGATGCGCTCGAAGGACTGCGCCACCACCACTTTCACGCCGAGCAGGTTGGTGCCTTTGGCGGCCCAGTCGCGCGAGGAGCCGGTGCCGTATTCCTGCCCGGCCAGGATGATCAGCGGCGTGCCGTCGGCGATGTGTTTCACCGCCGCGTCGTAGATCGAGAGCTTCTCGCCGGTGGGTTGGTAAAGCGTGTTACCGCCCTCCTCGCCACCGAGCATCAGATTCTTGATCCGCACGTTGGCGAAGGTGCCGCGAGTCATGATGCGGTCGTTGCCGCGACGACTGCCGTAGGAATTGAAATCCTCGAAGGCGACGCCGTGCTCCATCAAGAACCGTCCGGCGGGCGAGGTCTTCTTGATCGCTCCGGCGGGCGAGATGTGGTCGGTGGTCACCGAATCGCCGAAGATGCCGAGAGCCTTGGCCCCGCTGATCGGCTGGATGGCGCCGGGCGTGAGCGAGAAATTCGCGAAGAAGGGCGGCTCCTGGATGTAGGTGGAGTCGGCGTCGAAGGAGTACACGTTGCCCGCCGTCGACGGGATCTCGTTCCACTTCGGGTTTTGCGCCGCGAAGTCGTTGTAGAGACGACGGAAGACCTCGGGCTTGAGCGCGGCCTGCAACTGGTCGCGCACTTCCTGGATCGTGGGCCAGATATCCTTCAAAAACACGGGTTGTCCGTCGCTGCCCGTGCCAAGCGGCTCGTTCGCCATGTTGATATCCACGCGACCGGCCAGCGCGAAGGCCACGACCAAGGGCGGCGACATCAGGAAGTTGCTCTTGATGTTCTGGTGTACCCGCGCCTCGAAATTGCGGTTGCCCGAAAGCACGGACGCGGCAACGAGATCGTTTTTCACCACCGCCTCCTCGATTTTCGGATCCAGGGGGCCGGAGTTGCCGATGCAGGTCGTACAACCGTAGCCGACGGTCTGGAAACCGAGCTGATCAAGGTAGGGCGCGAGGCCGGTTTTCTCCAGGTAATCGGTGACCACGCGCGAGCCGGGCGCCAGCGAGGATTTCACCAAGGGATTGACAGTCAGGCCCTTCTCCACCGCACGCTTGGCCAGCAGGCCGGCGGCGAGCATGACGCTCGGGTTGGAGGTGTTGGTGCAGCTCGTGATGGCCGCGATCAGCACGCTGCCATGGCCGAGCGCGTGGCCGTTGACCTCGGCGCGGACGGAGAGAAACTCCTCCATGTTTTTGCCAAAACCGTTTTCCGCCAACGGTTTTGAAAACGCGGAAGTAAACTCCTGCTTGAGCGAATCCAACTCGATCCGATCCTGCGGGCGCTTCGGGCCGGCCACCGAAGGCACCACGCTGGCGAGATCGAAATCGAGATGGGTGGAGTACTCGATCTGGCCCTTCTCCGGGATGCCCCAGAGCTGCTGCGCTTTATAATACGCCTCGTACAGCGCCACGTCCTTCTCCTCGCGCCCGGTGGCGCGCAGGTAGGCGGAGGACTCCGCGTCGATGGGGAAAAAGCCCATCGTCGCGCCGTACTCGGGAGCCATGTTGGCGATGGTCGCACGGTCCACCACCGGCAGCGCGGCGGCGCCGGGACCGTAAAACTCCACAAATTTACCTACCACCTTCGCCTTGCGCAGCATCTGGGTCAAAGTCAGCGCGAGGTCGGTCGCGGTGACACCCTCGCGGAGCGCGCCGGTGAGGTGGACACCGACGACGTCGGGCGTCAGGAAGTAAACCGGCTGGCCCAGCATGCCGGCCTCCGCCTCGATGCCGCCCACGCCCCAGCCGACGATGCCGAGACCGTTGATCATCGTGGTATGAGAATCGGTGCCCACCAACGTATCCGGATAATAGATACCGTTGCCGTCCTTCAACACGCCCTTCGCGAGATACTCCAGGTTCACCTGATGCACGATGCCGATGCCGGGAGGCACGACCTTAAAGGTGTCAAAGGCTTGCATCCCCCACTTCAAGAACTGGTAACGCTCGCGATTACGCGAAAATTCGAGCTCGAGGTTTTTCGCCAGCGCATCGGCCGTGCCGGCGAAGTCCACCTGCACCGAGTGGTCGACCACGAGGTCCACCGGCACGAGCGGCTCGATGATTTTCGGGTTCTTGCCCAGCTTGGTCAAGGCCGCGCGCATGGCGGCGAGATCGACCAGCAGCGGCACGCCGGTGAAATCCTGCAAAACGATGCGCGCCACCACGAACGGGATTTCCTCGGTGCGGGCGCTCTTGGCCTGCCAGCCGGCGAGATCACGAATCGCCGGCTCGGCGACACGTTTGCCATCGCAGTTGCGCAACAACGACTCGAGCACGAGGCGGATCGAGACCGGCAGGCGGGACACCTTGAACCCTGCCTGCTCGAGCGCGGGCAAAGAGTAGAAAGAGTGGGTGCCGCCATTGGCGGTAAACTGCTGCAGGGTATTAAACGGATTCGGGAGGCTCATCGTGGTCGATTAAAGGGTGGGGCGGACGTCGAATGCAAAAAACGGGCCGGTCGGGCGACGACCGGCCAGAAAGCGGGGATAAGTTATTTCGCGAGCGCGGCTTTCACCGCATTGAAATCGGGGAGATCCTTGGGCGTGGCCGTCTGCTCCGCGTATTTGATCAACCCGTCGGCGTCGATGACGAAAGCCGCGCGCGCCGAAGTGTCGCCGATCCCGGCGAGGCCAGGGAAAAGCACCTCGTAGGCGTGAGTTACGGTCTTGTTTAAATCCGAAACGATCGTGAGCTTGATCTTGTTTTGCATCGCCCACGCTTCCTGCGCGAAAGGGCTATCCACACTGATTGCGATCACATCCGCGCCGAGATCGGCATAGGCGGAGAGCCCGGAGCTGATGTCGCACATCTCGGCCGTACAAACGCCGGTGAACGCGAGAGGGAAAAACAACAACACGGTCTGTTTCCTGCCAAAATTGGCGGAAAGCGTGACGTCGTGCAGACCGTCGGCGTTTTTGGTTTTCAGGGTAAAATCAGGGGCTTGGGTGCCAGCGGGGAGGGCCATGGGATGCGTGGGTTTATGGGTTGTAAAAGGTGGGACGCGTAAACCACTCGGCGCGAACGCGCAGAATAGAAAAGCCGCGAACGTGAAAGCCC
>JBBRHC010000113.1:0-10306 GCA_038223295.1 Opitutales bacterium | reverse complement strand
CTAACGGCCCACGGCATCGTCGGCATCAAACCTTTTCTTCACCTCCTCGGCCCGGCCTGCCTGCCCGTGCCGAGCGTGCTCCTCACCGGTCCGGGCGACATGCCCGGCGTGCGGCGCGAGGCCGTGGCTCTCCCCACCCTGCTCGACGGCACCCTCGCCGCCCTCGCCCCGCGGGAGGCCGTCGTTCTGTTCGTCGGCTACCTTGCCAACGCCACCCAGGTGGACGCCGTCGCCGAGCTCGTCGCCACCCACCGCCACCGCATCCACGAGATCATCGTCGATCCCGTCAGCGGCGACGAGGGTCGCGCCTACGTCGCGCCCGAACTCGTCGCCGCCTGGCCACGCCTGGTCGGGCTCGCCGACTGGGCCCTGCCCAACCACACCGAACTCGGCCTGCTCACCGGCATCGCCGGCTCAGACGCCGTCGCCGCCTGGAGGGCCCGCTTTCCCGCGACCAGCCTGCTGGTCACCGGTTGGCCCGAGGTGGACGACCGGGTGGGCGTTCACTTGTATCCGGTTAATGGCGACGTCGCTCGCTCTACCCAGGCCCGCGAGCCCGGGCGTTTCAACGGCAGCGGCGATCTCTTCGCCGCGCTCTGGCTCCGCGCCCGGCTCTTCGCCCGCCTCGCCCCCGCCCCCGCCGCCGAAATCGCCTCCGCCGGGGTCCGCGTCGCCATCCGCGCGGCCGTCGCCGCCGGCACTCGCGAACTTAATCCCGCCTTAATCCTTCCCTAACCCGCGCCCCCCATGCTCCCGCGCATGGGAACCCTCTTCTACGTCGTGGGCGCATCCGGCGCCGGCAAAGACTCTCTGCTCGGCTACGCGCGCGAGCGCCACGGCGACGGCGCGCCCGTGCTTTTCGCCCACCGCTACATCACGCGTCCGCCCGGCGCGGGCGGCGAGGCGCACGTCGCCCTCACGCCGGCCGAATTCGCCACCCGCAAGGCGCTCGGCCTATTCGCCCTGGACTGGGAAAGCCACGGCCTGTGCTACGGCCTCGGCATCGAGATCGACGCCTGGCTGCGCGCCGGGGCCCATGTCGTCATGAACGGCAGCCGCGCCCACCTCGCCCAGGCCTCGCGCCGCCACCCGACGCTACGGGTCGTGCTCATCGCGGTCGATCCCGCCATCCTCCGGACCCGTTTGCTTGCCCGCGCCCGCGAATCCGCCGCCGAGATTGATTCCCGTGTGGCCCGCGCCGCCGCCTTCACCGTCGAGCACCCCAACTTGTACGTGATCCGCAACGAGGGCCCGCTTGCCGAGGCCGGCGGTGAACTCGTGGCCTTGCTCTCCGGGCGCCGGGTTCTGGCTAAGGTTTAAAATCTAAAAATCGGCGTCCGCCTTCAACGCGCCAAACCGCGTTCAACCAGCCACGCCAGCGACCGGTCCTGCCGCTCCGGCGTTATCTCCAGGATCAGTCGCGGGGTCTCCGGGATCACGGCCAGCGCCGCGGAGGCCGCTCGCCAAGCGATCCCGCACTCGCCCTCCGCCCAGTGGCGGTCGCTCTCGGTTTCCGTGTCTTGCAAATGCACGTGCGCCAGGCTCGCCCCCCGCCCGCACCCAGGTGTCCGTCGGCGGTCCGCCGCGGGCCGTCACCAGGTGCGCATGCCCGGTGTCGATGCTCCGGCGCACCCAGGACGATTCGAAGGTCGCCACCAGTCCGTCGAGCGGATCCGTGCGCAAATCGAAAATATTCTCCCACACCAGCACGCACTTCGGCGCCGCCGCCTCGGCCACCACCGGGGCGAGATTCTCCACCGTTTGCGCGGTGGTCGCGTCCAGTTCCGCGCCGCGAAACTGCGCCTGCGCCGAGCCGAAAAACGTGAAGGGACTGTGCAACTCCAGGTGCGTGCCGCCGAGCGCCGCCATAAAGTCGGGCCAGTATCAACGCCGCTCCGACCAACAGAGGTGAATGTGACATGACCGCTATCTCACCTGATCGCGGTTAAGCTCCGCCGCAGACTGCGTCGAATAACGCGCGCCAGGCAGGTCCAGCGCCCTAAATCGAGCAGCACAATCGCGTCGCACGCCGGGAGCCGCGTCTCCCGCGCCGCCGCGTAGTTGCCATCCATTACCCAGCTCGGCTCAGCCGCGGGTTGATCGGCCCGCGCCACCCATTCAGCCTTCAGCGGCTCGACCCAACCGGATAGCCAAAACTCCCGGTCCAGTTGCACGACCGGCAAGCCGTGCAATTCGCCCAGCCGCGCGGCGAAGGTGGATTTCCCCGCTCCGCTGCTGCCGATCACCATCACGCGTTTCATAACGATGCCCGCTTCGGCTTACACTTTTTGACCACTACTTCCTGCCCTCTTCCGCGTCCTGCAAATCGAAGGTCGTCTGAATGTCGTCCCGCGAGGCCCAGCCGCGTTTTTCTTTCGATGCGTTCAGCTTCTCCGAGCCGTCGTCGCGCCAGCCGCGTTTTGTCATGTAGGCGTTGAAGTACTGGATCTCGTCTTCCGTGGGACGCCGTCGTTGCGCGAAGCACCACTCGATCACCACCGTGTCGTCCGCCTCCTCCCGCGCCTTGGCCGCGATGTCCTCGTAGGCGAGCCCGAGCAGCCGGCACAGACGCGTGTCGAGCCCCTTGCCGAGGTTGTAATCACCCGAGAGGCGACCCGCGGCGTGGAGGCGCACCTTATCGAGCACGCGGGGGAAAAAAACGAGGCCGCCGACGGCATCATAGCCGGAACGAGGAAACTTGAGGGTGTTCATGCCCGCTCAGCCTGAACGCCCGCCGTTAAGCCGGCATAAAGACGGCGTGAATATTCCCCCTCCCCCGTTCTCGATTCCCCGGCGCCGCTCACTCGGTGTAGCGCGCGAAGCGCACGGTGAACACGCTGCCTTCGCCGGGCTCGCTGCGCACCGTCACGCGCCCGCCCATCACCTGCACCAGATGCTTCACGATGCTCAGGCCCAGCCCAGTGCCCCCGCCCTCGCGCGAGCGCGAACGGTCCGCCCGGTAAAAGCGCTCAAAAATCCGCGCCAGATGCTCAGGCGCCATGCCCACGCCCGTGTCGCGCACCACCACCGCGCAGCTCTCCGGCCCCGCCTCCAGCGTCATCGTCACCTTCCCTCCGGATTCCGTGTAGGCCACCGCGTTCTTCAGCAGATTGTTGAACACCATGCGCAACGACTCGGCGTTGCCCCGCACCGGCAGCTCCCCCTCCGCGCCAACCCGGCTCAGGAGCACGCCTTTGCGGTCCGCCACATCCGCCAGGGTCTGCGCGCATTCCACCGCGATCGCCGCCATGTCCACCCGCTCCAGCACCGGCATTTCATGCTCCGACTCCAGACGCGAGAGCGCGAGCAGATCGTGCACCAGCTCCTGCAAACGATCCGACTGCGCGCGCACCCGCCCGAGAAATCTTCGCCGCGTCTCCGCCTTCATCTCCGGATCCTCGATAATCGTGTCCACCAGCGAGCAGATCGCGGTCAACGGCGTCTTCAGCTCGTGCGAGGCGTTTGCAGTGAAGGTGCGCCGCGCCTCCTCCAAGCGGCGCAGCTCGGTGAGATCGTGCAGCACCAGCAGCACGCCGAAGGGCGCCCCCGTGTCGTCGCGCAGCGGAGTCGCGTCGATGCGCAGGACCACGGCGGGCGCGTGCTCCAGGATCCGTGCCTCGCGCATCACCCGGCGGCCCGCCGCCAGCGCCTCCTCCCGCGCCTCCCGCACCGGACCCAGGGTCACGGCGTCGGTGAACACCATCCCGCGCGGCGCGCCGGGCAGCCCGAGCAGATCCGCCGCCACCCGGTTCGCGTAGGAGATGCTTCCGCGCGCGTTCACCGCCACCACCCCGTCCGCCATCGCCGCGAGCAGCGCCGCCAGACGCTGCCGCTCGCGCCGCTCCTCGTGGATGCGGCGGCGCACCTCGTCGGCCATGCGATTGATGGTGGCCGCGACCACCCCGATCTCGTCAGTATCCTTGATATGGATACGCTCGTCCAGGTCGCCCGCCGCCAGTCTCCGGCAGCTTTCCCCGATCTCGCGCAGGGGCCGCGTCACCGCTCGGGTGAAAAAGAAACCCAGCCCGAGCGCCACCGCCACGCTGATGCTCGTGCCCGCCAGCACCCGGTCGCGCAGCTCCGCCTCCCGTGTCTCGATCCGCGCCAGCGGCGCGCCCAGCCGCACGTACCCGATCCGGTCCGTATCCAGCAGGATCGGCACCGCCAGCCACAGATGCTCCGCCCCCCGCTCGTCCGGCCGCACCGCGCTCCCGTAGGGCGCGGTCAGCGTGCCGACGAACTCCGGAAGCGCCGGCCGAGCCGCCGCGTCGTCGTCGCGCGCGTGCTCGCCCAGGCCCGCGCGCCTGCCGTTTGCGAAAAAGATGCCCACGCTCAGCCCCGTGTCGCGCTCCACCTCGTTCAACTGGCGCGCGAGCTGCGGCGACCACAGGTGCGAGGGATTCGCCGCCTCCAGCGAGGACATGAGCAGCGCCATGTTGAGTAGATCCGCCTCCGCGTCCTTCATGGCCTTCTGGCGCGCGTTGCCCAGCACCAGCGCGCCGATCACCCCCGCGCACAACAACACCAGCGCGGTGTAGCTGCGAAACAGCCGCCAGAAAAACGTCCGCCGGACCACCGGCCCGTTCACTCCCGCCCCCGCGCCGTCAGCCTCTGCGCCGCTCCCGCTCACGGCTTCGGCACGAAGCGATACCCGACGCCGCGGATTGTCTCGACCAGCTCCCAACCGTCGCCGAGCTTCCGACGAATCGCGCGCACGTGGACGTCGATGTTGCGATCCACGACCACCGCGTGGTCGCCGATGATCTGGCTCAGCAGCCGGTCCCGCGAAAACACCCGGCCGGGGTTCATCGCCAGAAACCTTAGCAACCGAAACTCCGTCGCGGTCAGGGCGACCGGCCGTCCCGCCAGCGTCACTTCGTGGCGCTGCGAATCGATCACCAGATCGTCGCATTTCACCACCTCGCCCTGCGCAGCGTCTCGCAGTTGCCCGCGACGCAGCACCGCGCGCACCCGCGCCACCAGCTCGCGGTTGCGAAATGGTTTCGTCACGTAGTCGTCCGCCCCGAACCCGAGACCGAGCAACACGTCCGTCTCCTCGCCCTTCGCCGTCACCATGATCACACATGCGCCGCGCAGCACGGGGTCGGTCTGCACCCGGCGGCACACCTCCATGCCGTCCATGCCGGGCAGCATGAGGTCGAGCAGGATGACGTCCGGCGCGCGCTCCCGGATAAGCTCGAGGCCGCGCGGGCCGTCCCCGGCGGTCCACACCCGAAACCCTTCTCGATCCAAGCTGTATTCCATGGAGTCGCGGATGTCGGCCTCGTCCTCCACGATCACGACTTTGGGCGGCAAGGCGGCAGGCATGGGGCGGAACTACGCGCCCGGGGCCGCGCGGCGCAAGCGGCCTTCGTGACGTTCCGGTCAACTTCACCGGGCCGTCGCAATCGTCGCGCGACCCTAACCAAATTCATCGCGTTTCTTAATCTATTCGTCACCCGGCCGGCCCATTCTTGCGGATATGAAACCCGTCAAGATTCTCATCGTCGAGGACGAGCCCGACCTGCGCGAACTGCTCCGGCACCATCTGGGCCGCGAGGGGTTTGATGTTTTCGAGACCGGCGACGGCCACGAGGCCATCCGCCTGACCCGCCGGGAGCAGCCCGATCTGCTGCTGCTGGATCTCATGCTCGAGGGCCTGGACGGCCTGAACGTGTGCCGCCAGTTGAAGCGCGCCCTTTCCGGCTCGGCCTCCCGGATCATCATCGTCTCGGGCCTCGCCGGCGAGGAGGACGTGTTGCGCGGTCTCGAGGCCGGGGCAGACGACTACATATCGAAACCCTTTCGTCCGCGCGAGGTCGTGGCGCGAGTGCGCACCGTGCTGCGCCGCATGCAGGCCTCTCCGCGTCCGCCCGATGAGGAGGTGCTCAGCGCGGGCGCGCTCGTGCTCGACCCCGCCAGTCACGAGGCGCGGCTGGCGGAGCATCCGCTCGCGCTCACCCATTCCGAGTTTCGCCTGCTCCGTTATCTGCTCGGTCATCCCGGCCGGGTTTTTGACCGCGCGCAGTTGCTCGCCCAGCTCGGCGAGCCGAGACCCGATCTGGTCGGGCGCAACATCGACGTGCACATCCGTGCCCTGCGACTGAAGCTCGGCGACCACGCCGACCTCATCGGCACGGTGCGGGGCGTGGGCTATCGCCTGAACGCAGCCGCCGTGCCCGTCGGAGGCGGGTCCACCGAGCGGGTTTCCGGGCGCGTCACCTGAACTTTACCGCGCTCCGCGCGCGAAGACGCGGGACGGGCGAACCTTCATGCCGTCTTCATCCCGGCTTAACATGCGCCGGGCAGCTTGGACTCGTGCCGCGGTGAGGTCCACCCCGGCAGCCATAATCAACCAATCACCCGACCCTTCGCCATGAAGCCCATCCCTGGTATCATCTCCACCGTGAGCAGGTCCTGCCTGCTTGCCTCGGCGCTCGCGAGCGCCGCCCACGCCCAGTCCGCCTCCGGTGTCATCGAGGGCCGCGTCTCCGACAGCGGCAGCGGACGCAACCTCCAAGGCGCCATCGTGCGCGTAATCGGCAACGACGCCCTCCGCGCCGAGACCGGTCGCGACGGCACCTTCACCCTGCGCAACGTGCCCGACGGTTCTCAAGAACTTGAAGTTTCCTACTTCGGCCTTCCCTCCCGCCGTGTCGCGGCCGTCGTCGATGGCAGCCTGACCCGGGTGGAGGTTGATTTCGGCCGGGCTCAGGATGAGGTGGTCGTGCTCGAAACTCTCACCGTCGAGGGCGAGCTGCTCGGCCAAGCCCGGGCCACCAACCAGCAGCGCGTCGCGACCTCGATGGTCAACGTCACCTCCGAGGAGATGCTCGGCCAGATGACGGATAACAACATCGCGACCGCGCTCCAGCGGCTGCCCGGCCTCTCGGCCAACGCCGACACCTTCTCCGAGATCCCGCGCTTCGTGAACATCCGTGGCTTCAACGCCGACCTGAATTCCGTGCAGCTCAACGGCGCCCGCCTGCCCACCTCGGGCACCGGGCGCGGAGGCACCCCCGGCGCCGGCGACACCGCCCGCGCCTTCGCACTCGACGATATCCCGGGCAACGCCGTCACCGCCGTCGAAGTCATCAAGGCCCCCACGCCCGACATGGACGGCGACGCCGTCGGCGGCATCGTGAACATGATCACGAAGTCCGCTTTCGACCGCACCGGACGCTCGATCGAGTTCCAGGCCGGCATGGACTACGTCGAGCTGCGCGACACCTTCGTGCCGAATTTTTCCGTCGGCTTCAGCGAACTGCTCCTCGACCGCAAACTCGGCGTTCGCTTCGACTTCAACTACTCGAAGGGCGACGAGGGTTTTGACAACATCGACTACGACAGCCGCCCCCTCCCCGCCGGCCTGCCCGCTAACACCGGCTACGGTCTGCCCGTGGACGGCAAGCTGGTGCAGCTACACGAGGACACCGAATACAACAACTACTACATCGAGCGTGATCGCTCCGGCTTCTCCAGCTCCATCGACTACAAACTGAGCGACACCACCACGCTGCATTTCAAGCCGGTCTTCACCAAAGAGGAGCGCACCGAGACCGACATCCGTTTCCACAAGATCATGGATAATCGCCACAGCCGCGAGCCGAGCACCGCCGAGCGCACCAACTCCGGGGCCGCCTTCACCAACGCCGCGATCTTCAACGGCGCCAACCTCGGGGCCTCCACGTTCACCGTTCCCGGCGTCGGCTCGGCCGTGCGCACGGGCGCCAGCACGGCCCAATACCGCACGCTCACCAGCGTAAGCGAAGACGCCGCCACCACCTCGACTCTGCCCAACGGCAACGGCCGCGGCCGCGCCGGCTACTTTCAGGCCCTCAACGACCGCGACCTCCAGTTCTACTCCCTCGATCTGGGCGGCAAGACCAAGCTTGATTCCGGCTCGCTCACTTACGGCTACTTCAACTCCCAGAATCGCAAGGAGGAGGATCTCCGTCAGGCCCGCTTCTACCGCAACGGCATCCAGTGGGCCTACGACCGCCGCAACATCATCGAGCCCCAGTATAACCCGGTCGCCGGTTCGCCCGATCCCTACGCCCTGCCATCCAATCAGCTCACCGGAGTGGATCGCTTCACAAATCCCAACAGCAGCACCTCCGAAAACACCGGCAACGGCTTGCTCACCGGCATCCAGCGCGAGGTCGATGAGAACGTGAACCAGTTCCACCTCGATTTCGAGACCCCCTTCCCCGAGAGCACCGGCATCGGCGGCAAATTCAAGACCGGCGTGAAACTGCGGATGATGGAGCGCTCCTTCGATCAGAACCAGCAGTTCTACAACTTCGCCAACACCGCCGCCTACACCGCGTTTCCCTTTCAGGATTTCCTAAGGTCAAACCCGGACCGGGTCGGTCCCTTCCCGATGCCCTACCATCCGGATACCGCCGCCCTGCTCGCGGCCGCCCGAGCCGGTGAACTCGGGCTCCAGCGCCACATCGGCAACAGTCAGCGCGCCACCTCCCTCAACGCCGACTACGATGCGTCCGAGGACACGCTGGCCGGCTACCTGATGGGCACGTTTGACATCGGCCCCAAGCTGCAGCTCACCACCGGCGTCCGCGTCGAGCACAATTGGTTCGAGGCCAGCGTCCCGCTCCTCGATCCCGCCGCCTATCCGCTTCTTGATCGCGCGCCGAACTTCGTGCACAACGAGAACGACTACACCTTGGTCCTCCCCGGCGTGCACCTTCGTTACGAGGCTCGGCGCAACATCCTTTTCCGCACCGCCTACACCGAGACCTACGGGCGCCCCTCGTTCACCGAATCCATCGGCACCGCCGTGCTCGATGAGAGCTCCAACACCCTCACTATAGGCAATCCCGGGCTGGATCCCTTCCGGGCGAAGAACTACGATGTCTCGGTCGAATACTTCGGTGCCTCGACCTATCTCCAGCTCGCCCTTTTCCACAAACGCGTGACCGACGCCGTGGTGGGCACCAGCGCCACGGTTGACGGCCCCGGCACGTTCAACGGCGTGCCGCTCGCCGACGCCAGTACCTACAATGTGAATACGTTCTCCAACGATGACACGCAGGTTAATCAGGGCATCGAGTTCGCCGGGCGCTACCAGTTCATCCACGCCCCCGGATTCTTCAACGGGTTCTACCTCGACGGCTCCGTCACCTACACCGATTCCAAGGCCAAGTACGGTGATCGCCCGGGCGAGGATCTACCGACCTACGGCGCCTCCGAGTGGCTCTACAACATCGGCCTCGGCTACGACAAGGGCCGCATCGCCGCGCAGCTCTCCTACCGCTTCCGCAGCCCCTACCTCGAGGGGCTCGATAACGTCGATCAGCAGAACCAGAACTCCGGCTCCGGTCCCGACGCGCGCGACGACTGGTGGGGCGAGCAAAAATACTGGAACTGGGAGTCGAGCTACCGCATCAGCAAAAACTTCAGGGTCTTCGTCAACGTGACCAATCTTCTGGAGTACCAGAACGTCGGTTATCAGAGCCCGCCGGAAAACCGCTACCCGGAAGACTCCTACTTCCACCAGCGCCGCTGGAGCTTTGGCGTGAAGGGCACGTTCTAAGCCTCGCCCCGCCCGCGCTTCGCGCCCTCCGTCGCACCTCGCAAAGATCCGCTGGCCGGCCTCCCTCGCGAGGCCGGCCATTTTTTATTTCCGCGGGGCGGCACGTTCCTTTCGCGGTTTCCGGCCCGGCCCTCTTTATCGAATCTTAACCGCGCGCCGCCCACGCCCTTAACCTCCACCCGCCACCGTCCCGCCCCGCTTCGCCTCCCCTGTTCCGTCGCCCTCCGCATGTTCCGCGCCTTCCGCCACGCCAATTTCCGACGCTTCCTCTTCGCCCAGACCTTCGCCATGACCGGCCACTGGGTGCAGCAGATCGCCCTCGGCTGGCTGGTCTATCGCCTCACCGACTCCGCCTTCTACCTCGGCCTCGCCGGCACCTTCAGCCTCCTGCCCAGCCTGCTGCTCACGCCCTTCGTCGGCGTACTCGCCGATCAGTTCGACCGCCGCCGCATCCTCCTCGCCACCCAGAGCGCGGCGCTCGTCCACTCCGTCCTTCTCGCCGCGTTGGTTTTTTCCGGCCACGCCTCCATTCCTCTGCTCCTGGGCTTCGCCCTCTTGCAGGGCGTCATCCAAGGCTTCGATTGGACCAATCGCCAAAGCATGCTCGCGCAGTTGGTGGACGACCGCGCCGACCTGCCCAACGCCATCGCGCTCAACTCCACGTTCTTTAACATTTGCCGCATCCTCGGCCCCACCCTCGCCGGCCTCGTGCTCCTGCTCGCCGACGAGGCCGCCTGTTTCCTGCTCGCC
>JBBRHC010000112.1:0-10347 GCA_038223295.1 Opitutales bacterium | reverse complement strand
CGGGGCCTATGCGGGCATCCCGTTGACCTACCGTAACGTCAGCACGTCCATCGTGTTGCTCACGGGGCACGAGGATCCGACGAAAAAGGAAACGCAGGTGGATTGGCGTAGTTATGGCGCGCTGAAAAACACCACGCTGGCCATCTACATGGGCATGGGGCGGCTGGAGTTTATCCTGGCCGAATTGCAGGCGGGCGGGCTGGCGGCGGATACGCCGGCGGCGGTGGTACAGTGGGCCTCGCTGGGGCGGCAACGCAGCGTCACCGGCACGGTGGCGGATCTGGCGGGGCGGGTGGCGGAGGCGAAGCTCGCCGCGCCGGCGATTATTTTTGTCGGCGAAGTGGTGCGCGATCACGAGGTGATAGACTGGTTCGAGCGGCTGCCGCTTTTCGGGCGGCGGGTGGCGATCACACGCACGCGTGATCAGAACAGCGAGCTGCGCGAAAAACTGGAGACGCTCGGCGCGGAGGTACTGGAATTGCCCCTCATCACGATCACGAAAGACGTCGATAAGTATGGGCTGGTCGAGATCTTGAGCGAACTCGGCGGCTACGACTGGATCGTTTTCACCAGCGCTAACGGCGTGCGCTACTTTTTCGAGGATTTCCTGAAGGGTTATAAAGACATTCGCGCGCTCGGCCTGCTGCGTTTCGCGTGCGTGGGCAAGGCGACGGCGCGTGAGATCGAGAAATATCACATCAAGGTCGAGTGTATGCCCGGCACCGCCACGGGCGCGTCGCTGGCGGACGCGTTGATCGCCACGGGCAGCCTAGACAGCGCCAAGATCATCGTGGTGACAGGCAACCTAAACCGCGACAAGCTGGTCAAAAAGCTGGAGGCCGCGCGCGCTATCGTGGACCGCATGCAGCTCTATAAAACGGAGAAAACGGATCTGATGCACGATCCGGTGGCGGACGATTTTCGCCAGCTCGGCGCGGATGCGATCCTGTTTGCCAGCTCGTCGGCGGCGGAGAGTTACCACGCCCAGGCGGCGGCGCTGGAACTCGCGCCCGGCGCGAAAAAGCCGCTGGTCGGCAGCATCGGCGAGCAGACGACGGATTCCCTGACCGAACTCGGGATGCCGCCAGACTTTATCGCGGAAAAACCCAGTCTCGACGCGCTCATCGAGGCGATGGCGGATCGACTGGGCTGAGCCAAGAGGGAGGCCCGGCGTGGCGCCGGTGCTGAGTGTAGGGCGGGATCGCCGTATCCCGCCGCTCGGGCGGGCGTTAACGATAGCGGCGGTGTGCGGCGACCGCGCTCTAAACGGTCGGCACGCTATCGTCCAGGAGTGAACTGGCCGGCGATAAGGGTGGTGAGGGCGGCGTGGAGGTCCTCGTTTTCGAGTTTACCGAGCACTTCCTCGAAAAAGGCGGAGACGAGCAGACGGCGGGCCTCCACCGGGGCTATGCCGCGGGCTTGGAGGTAGAACTCTTGCTCGGCGTCGATGCGCGCACTCGTGCTGCCGTGGCTGCAACGCACGTCGTGGGCCTGGATCTCGAGGCCGGGCAAACTGTGGGCCTCGGCGCTGTCGGAGAGGAGGAGGTTGCGGTTTTTTTGATACGCGTCGGTTTTTTGCGCGTCGGGCTCGACGATGATGAGGCCGGAGAAAATCGTCTTCGCGCTATCGAGCAGGGCGTTTTTGTACAGCAGGTTGGACGTGGTGTGGGGCGCGATGTGGGTCTGGAGCGTGCGCTGATCGAACTCCTGTTGGCCGCTGGCGATGGTGAGGGCCAACATTTCGGAGTGCGCGCCAGGGCCGAGCAGGCGGGAGTGCGACTCGTGACGGGCCTGGCGACCGCCGAGGTGCAGATTTAGCGCGAGCACGCGGGCGTCGCGCTCGGCGGTAATGCTGTTGATTTGGAAGGAGAGCGTCTCGCGACTCCACTGCTGGGCGCCGACGTAGGTGAGTTGCGCGCCTTCACCGGCGTGGAGATCGTTCACGCCGGCGGTGAGCTGGCGGTCGGTCGATGCGCCGCCGGAGACGAAAAACTCCACCAAGGTGGCTTTGGCGCGGGCACCGAGGACGACGATGGTGTGGGGAAAGCTGGCCACGTTAGCGCCGGTGAGGGTGTGCTGAACGACGAAGGGCAGGGCGACCTCGACGTCGGCCGGAACGTAGAGGAATCCGCCGCTGGCGGTGTAGGCGGTGTTGAGCGCGACGAATTTTTCCGAGCCTAGGTTGGCGGTGTGCTTTTGCAGATGGGCTCTCACGAGGTCGCCGTGGTCGCGGAGGGCCTCGTCGAGCGGGGAGAAAATGACGCCGCGCGCAGCCAATTCGGCGGGGATGGTGGTGCGGCTGACGATCTGGCGATTGGAGTAGATGATCTCGGCGGTGTGGGGAAACTCCGGGGCGTGCGGGATCTGCTGGGACGGGTCTTCGGGAAGGGAAAAACCGTCAAGATTCAGGCCTTTCAGGTTAGAGAAACGCCAGGTCTCATTGGTGCGGGAGGGAAGCGGGAGGGCGTTGAACTGATTCCAAGCGGCTTTTTTGGCCTCCAGCCACCAAGCGGGGAGGTAGCCGCGCTGCGACAGATGTTCGGAGAAACGAGCGGTGGTGAGGCCCCCGGTGGGGGTGGAGGATAGTACGGAAACGGACATGCGTAAGTGACTGGTGAAGAGTGAAGTGTGATGATTGTGCTGAGGCGTAGTGGCGAACGGCGGGCAGGTGACCGGAAGTCGTCACCTGCCACTCGCCGCTCTACACTTCGTTTTTGATTAGCCGACCGAACCTTCCATTTCGAGGTCGATGAGGCGTTTGAGCTCGACCGAGTATTCCATGGGGAATTGGCGGACGAGGTCGTTGACGAAGCCGTTGACCGCGAGGCTCATGGCCTGGGCCTCGGTGAGGCCGCGCTGCTGCATATAGAAAATCATGTCCTCGCTGACTTTTGATACGGAGGCCTCGTGCTGCACGGCGTGAGTGTCGCCGCGCACGGTGATGGCGGGGTAGGTGTCGGTGCGGCTGTTGCTATTGATCAGCAGCGCGTCGCACTCGGTGTTATTTTTGCAACCCTTGAGGTGCTTCGGTATGTGTACGACACCGCGGTAAGTGGAGCGCCCCTGGCCGACACTGATGGATTTGGCGACGATGACGGAGGTGGTGTCGTCGGCGGCGTGTACCATCTTGGCGCCGGTGTCCTGGTGCTGGCCATCGTTGGCGAGGGCGATGGAGATGACTTCGCCGCGGGCGCGTTTCCCCTTCAGGATGACGCCCGGATACTTCATGGTGAGGCGGCTGCCGATGTTACAATCGATCCACTTAACTTGGGCGTCTTCCATGGCCAAGGCGCGTTTGGTGACAAGGTTAAAGACGTTGGGCGCCCAGTTTTGCACGGTGATGTATTGAATCTTCGCACCCTTGAGCGCGACGAGTTCAACCACGGCGGAGTGCAGCGTGGAGGTGGAGAACTTCGGCGCGGTGCAGCCTTCCATGTAGGTGACTTCGGCGCCCTCGTCGGCAATGATGAGGGTGCGCTCGAATTGGCCGAAGTTTTCCGCGTTGATGCGGAAATAAGCCTGCAGCGGCATGGCGACCTTCACGCCCTTGGGGACGTATATAAATGAGCCGCCGGAGAATACGGCCGAGTTGAGCGCGGAGAACTTGTTGTCGCCGGTGGGGATGACCTTCCCGAACCATTTGCGAAAGATCTCGGGGTGCTCGCGAAGGGCCTCGGTGGAGTTGCAAAAGATGACGCCTTGCTTGGCGACGATATCTTTGACGTTGGAATAGGCTGCCTCGCTGTCGAACTGGGCCTCGACGCCGGCGAGGAACTTGCGCTCCTGCTCGGGGATGCCGAGGCGCTCGAAGGTACGCTTGATGTCGTCTGGCACCTCTTCCCAGGTGCGCTTGGGTTTCTGGCCTTGGGAGAGATAGTAACGAATTTTTTGGAAATCAATGTTCTCCAAATCCTTGGTCGCCCAGTGGGTGGGCATGGGCTTGTCGAGGAAGACTTGGTAGGCTTTGAGGCGGAAATCGAGAATCCAAGATGCCTCCTTTTTGACCGTGGAGATGTAGCGGATGACGCCTTCGTTGAGGCCCGAACCGGCATCAAAAGCATACTTCACATCGTAGGCAAAGTCGCCGGCGGTCTGGTCGATGCCGACGGTGGGGTTTTCGTTGGAGAACTCGGGGGCGGCGATGGCGGAGTCGAGCACATCGGGAGGGGCAAGGGTGTCGGTGGGTGGCTTCATGGCTGTTTTATGATCTGCGATTTATGATTTAGGATTTAGGATTGAAGCCGGGAGGCCGGCGGCGGGGCACAGGCGGGGCGGGTTCAGGCGGTGGCGACGGCGAGTTCTTTTTTAACCCAGTCGTAGCCCTTGGCCTCGAGTTCGAGGGCTAGGGATTTGTCTCCGGACTTCACGATTTTGCCGTCGTACATAACGTGTACGAAGTCGGGGACGATGTGATCAAGGAGGCGTTGATAATGAGTGATGAGGAGGACGCCGAGCTTGTCGCCGCGCATGGCCTCGACGCCTTCGGCAACGACTTTGAGGGCGTCGATATCCAAGCCGGAATCGGTCTCGTCCATGAGCGCGAAGGTGGGCTCGAGCATGGCCATCTGAAGAATTTCGCAGCGCTTTTTCTCGCCGCCGGAGAAACCCTCGTTGACCGAGCGGGAGGTGAACTTCCGGTCGATTTTAAGGAGGTCCATCTTGCTGTATAAACGTTTGTAATAAGAGGTGGCATCGAGCTCCTCGCCCTCGGCAAGGCGAGCTTGGACGGCGGCGCGGAGGAAATTGGCGATGGAAACGCCGGGGATCTCGGACGGGTATTGGAAGGCGAGGAAGATGCCGGCGCGGGCGCGTTCGTCGGGCTCCATCTCGGCGATGGATTTGCCATCGAGGAGGACTTCGCCGCTGGTGGTAACGTAGTCGGGGTGGCCGGCGATGGCCTTGGAAAAAGTGGATTTACCGGTGCCGTTTGGCCCCATGACTGCGTGTACCTCCCCGGTGCGGATCGTCAGGTTGAGGCCTTTGACGATGGGCTTGTCGGGCGTGGTGGCGAGGGCGACGAACAGATCACGGATTTCGAGGGAAGGCATGGGCGGAGATTTATTTATGGTTTATGATTAACGATTTATGATTTTTCCCGAATTCAGGTTACGGGGTGGTCAGGGCTTTGACCGTGGAAGGTCAGCTCGATGGTCTTAGCGGAGAAGCCGGCGGGGAGGATGTCACGGATGCGCTTCATCAGTTCGGCGGGGATGTGAATATCGTGGGTCGCGCCGGTTTGCTCGTCGTGGAAGTGGGCGTGGGGGTGTAGGTTGACGCAATAACGGGAGGGCCCGCGCTCGAAATTCACCTGACGCACCAAATCGCACTGAACGAGGGTTTCGAGGCAGTTGTAGACGGTAGCGAGGGAGATGGAGGCCACTGCGGGACGGACGCGGGCGTGGACTTCGTCGGCGGTGGGGTGATCGCAATTCTCCATCAACGCGCGATAGATGACTTCGCGCTGGGGCGTATTGCGCAGTCCACTGTGCGCCAGACGTTCAGCGAGGTGGGTGGCTTGTTCGGAGGGTGGGATGCGCATGGGTGTCGGGGTAAACCTCATCGGGATCGGGCAGCGAACTAGAATCATTCTAAGGTGCAAGTCGGAATTGGAATAATTCTAAATAAAGGGGGTGGCGTAGGTTGGGTTTCTAGGATGAGCTGGATAACCAGCTACTGGATATGAAGATAGTCTTGGGCGGGAATCGGGTGATTCATTGGGTTTACTTTAATGACATGGGTTAAACCCAGGGAACGGTCGGAGAAAAGGCCGCAAAAAGGGGCAGAAGGCGCAAAACCAATCCTTCTTTTTGCGACTTCGGCGCCTTTTGAGGCCGTGTCCGTCTTTTAGACCAGAAGGAATCATGCCCTTTTTGATGAAAGTGCGGGTCCGGGAGGAGGGAACTTTAGAAAGTGCCATCTGGGCACGGTGCGCCCGGGTAGCCCGCGACGCGGAGCCTAGCCTAGAATCCGTTGATGTTAAGTTATATGCATAATCCTAGCGCTCTAACGAATTTTCCGTCACAGCGGACACAGAGGCCCGACAAAGAGAACACGGAGCCAATCCAAGGATAAAGTCCGGGCTGTCTTTGCTCCGTGAACTCTGGGTCTGGGCTCCGGCTCGACTCTGTGAACAAATTCGAAGAATTCTACGTTAGCGGCTATTAGAAAATCAGGTGCTTTACGGTGAGGCCTTGGTTAATGAGTTGTTTGAGGGATTCGATGCCGATGAGGAGGTGGTCCTCGACGTAGGCGTCGTCGACTTGTTTGTCGCTGGCGGCGGTTTTTACTCCGTCGGGGCTCATGGGTTGGTCGGATACGAGCAGGAGCGCGCCGGTGGGAATTTCGTTGAAAAAACCCACGCTAAAAATCGTGGCGGTCTCCATGTCGATGGCCATGCAACGGATGGTTTTAAGGTAGGTTTTGAAGGCGTCGTCGTGTTCCCAGACGCGACGATTGGTGGTGTAGACGGTGCCGGTGTAGTAGTCGCGGGCGCGTTCGCGGATGGTGGTGGAAATGGCTTTCTGGAGGGCGAAGGCGGGGAGGGCGGGAACCTCGGGCGGGAAGTAGTCGTTGCTCGTGCCTTCGCCGCGGATGGCGGCGATGGGGAGGATGAGGTCGCCGATCTCGGCGCGGTGTTTGATGCCGCCGCATTTGCCGAGGAAGAGCACGGCGTGGGGCATGATCGCGGAGAGAAGATCCATGACGGTGGCTGCGGTGGCGCTGCCCATGCCGAAATTAATGATGGTGATGCGGCCGGCGGTGGCGCTGGGCATGGGCTTGTCGCGGCCGCGAATCTGGACGTGGTGGAGGCGGGCGAAGAGTTTTACATAGCGCTGGAAGTTGGTGAGGAGGATGTAGTCGCCGAAATCGGCCAGGGGGACGCCGGTGTAGCGGGGCAGCCAGTTTTCTACAATGTCGCGCCGGGATTTGAGCGGGAAGGGAGGAGTCGTGGACATGGGGTGGGGGGGCGGGGAATGACGAAGGACGAATTCCGAATGACCAATGGCTGAAGGGTGGTGGGGGATGGGGCGGGCGGGTTATTTGGGGTCGGCGGGCCAGGCCAGGTCGGCGACGGTGACGACGTGGCGGGCTAGCTCGTCGCCGGAGGGGGTGTGGGAGGTGAAGGTGATGAGGCGGGCGTCGGGCGCGCCGGAGAGGGCGATGCGGCAATAGTTGTTTTTTTGCACGGCGAGGAGCCGGCCGGCGTCCTCGGGGAGCTTGGCGGTGTGGGAGCCGGCGGTGAGGGAGGAGCTGGTGAACTCGTAGAGCGGGTAGGGCAGCTTTCCGTCGCGGCGCAGGACCTCGCTGTAGTGGACGTCGCCGGAGAGAAAGACGACGCCGCCGATCTTGTTTTCACGGATGAAGTCGATGATCTCGGCGCGCTCGGCCTGGTAGCGGTGGTGATCCTCGGAGCCGGGGTAGAAACGCTCGGCGAGGAACTGGCTGCCGGTGGCGATGAAGGTGAGTTTGTGGTGGCGCCGGGAGCCGCCCTCGAGGCGGCTGGCGAGCTGCTGCTTGAGCCAGGCGAGCTGGACGCGACCGTATTGGGTTTTTTGATACGAATCGACCTCGGCGAGAGCGGAGTCCTCGCGATGGGTGCGGTTGTCCATGAGGAGGAAAACGGCGTCGCCCCACTGGAAACGGTGGTTGATGGCGGTGGGATCGTCGGCGGTGCCGGCGGTTTGGTTGGGCCAATAGGAGGTGAAGGCGGCGCGGGAGACGGTTTTGAGGGGGTAGGCGGCGTTGGAGTTGTTGGGCCCGTATTCATGGTCGTCCCACGTGGCGTAGTGCGGCATGGCGGCAAGGAAGGGCTGGAGGGAGGGGGTGGCGCGGTCGGTGCGGTAACGATACCAGATGCCGGACGCGGAGGAGAAATCGGCCTCGCGGAGGTAGAGGGTATCGCCAAGCCAGAGCATGAAGTCGGCGCCGCTGGCGGCCATGGCGGACCAGGGCTCGATGCTGGAGCCGTAGGGGCGGCCGGGGCGATCGTAGGGGGCGTCGTTGAAGTAGGCGCAGGAGCCGAGGAGGAAGGAAAAATCGGCGGCGGGGCCGCGGTATTCGTGCTGGAGGGTGGTTTTAAAGGTGAGCGGGTAGGGGCGCGAAACCGGCGCGCCATCGAGGGCGATCGTGTAGGTGTAGCCGGCCCCCATATCGAGCGGGCCCAGGACGAAGGTCAGGGGCTGGCCGCCGGCGGGGGTGGGCGCGGGGGCGGCGAGGGTGACGGTGCGGGAGCGGGCGGGGTCGGGCACGTCGGCGCGGGTGTAGGTGAGAGAGACGGCGCGGGCGTTTTCGGTTTCGACCCAGATGGCAACCTCGCGGTGGGTTTGGTAACCCAGCAGCGGGCCGGAGACGAGGCGGGCGGGCTCGGTGGCGCGGGTCTGGGCGAGGGTGCCGGCGGCGGCGGGCGTGGCCGGGACGGCGGGCGAGACCTGGGCGAGGAGCGTGAGGTGAAACAGGCAACTCGAGCTCACGCTCAGGCCGATGAAGAAGGGGCGGAGAAGGTGGCGGCTAAGGGACATGCGGGAGGTAAACACTGCGCACGTTTCGCGCCAAAAAGAAACGCGGGCGGGCGGGGCACGTTTCCGGATTGTGACCGGAGGGGGCGGGCGGCGCAGGGGCGCAGGCCGGGCGGGGAGCGAGCTGTAGAGCGGGACGAGGCGCCGCATGGGGCGCGGTGTTAACGATGCGAGGTTACAGGCGTTTTCCACCCGGCGCGTCGAACCCGTTGCTCGCGGCATGAATCCGCGCGGGCTCGATTCGGTTTAAACCGAGGCGGCGGCGTCGGACGCGCGCGCCGGGGTGTCGGTCTGGATCGCGGTGCGGTTGTCGAGCCGCAGGGAAAAATCCAGAGGGTCGCCCACGCCCACGGTGCCAGGGGCGACTTGGTAGGCCCAGACTTGGAAATAGCTCAGACTGGCGCCGCCGAAAATGGTGGAGAAGGCACCATCGACCGCGTCCTGACCGCAGGCGATGTCGATGCGGCCTACGCGCGGGACGTGAAAACGCGCGTCGGTGGTGAACCAATACCCGCCCAGGTAGACCTCGGCGTAGGCGTGGAAATCCATGTGGCCTTCGAGATCGGGGAAACCGATGTCGGGCAGGTGGCCGGTGACGTAGCGGGTGGGCACGTTGAAGGTGCGATTGAGGGCGACGGCGAGGTGGGCGAAGTCGCGGCAGACGCCGTAGCCGCGCTGCAGGACGTCCCACGCGGAGAGATCGGGTCGGCCGGAAAAAAAGCGGTACTCGATGTTCTCGCGCAGCCAGCGGCTGATGGCCTGGACGCGGGGCAGGCCGTGCTCGATGGCGCCGAATTTTTCCCAGGCGAAATTGGCGAGTTTGTCGGAGTCGCAGTAGCGGCTCGGCAGGGTGTAGCGCAACAGATCCAGCGGGATTTGATCGGGCGAGAGCGGGAGTGCGTGGACGGGGAGCCAGTGGTTGTCGGGTTGAGACGAGACCGTGATGATCGCGTCGTGCCGGATGTAATTGGACCCGGGCGCGAGAATCAGGCGGATAACGCGGTTGCCATGGCTGTCGGTGAACGCGGTGGAGGGCAAATTATCACCGAGGGTGAGGGCTTCGAAGACGACGGCATGGCCGGGACCGGGGCGCGGCCGGAGGTTGAGCAACAGCACGGCGGTGCCCGTGACCTCGTAGGCGAGGCTGCAACCCACTCGCAGGGTGATGTCCAAGGGGCGCGGCTCTAGGGTGGGCGTGATCATACGGTGGCTTCGCGGGTGCGCAGATGCCGTGCCCGCGCGCACCGGGATTTTCGAGTATTTAATGGCCGGCCTCGACCTGAGATCAGGGTCGGGGCGTCAACTAGGCAAAACGCGGAAGGCGGACCGGGGCCGGTCGAGACGGCTTAGCGCTCCGCGAGCTCTTCCGCCGTGGGCATACGGTAGGTGATCTTGCCCTCGATGACCTCGCGCAGGGCGATGTCTTCGGGCGCCAGTTTTTCCAGGGAAACCACGAAGGGCCGGCTGCCGCGTTTGAGCTGCTTCACGCGGCGGGAGATGACGTTGATCAGGATATTGGGGTCGCTGATGACTTTGCGGGCGCTTTGCAGGTAATCGTCTCTCATGGGTGGCGGGCTGGTCGGGTGGCGAATGGGCAGGAACGAGACGGAAACTACGCCCCTACGGGGCGAAATTTCTGGCTCAACTCGGAATTTTATAAACTCCCCGCCGCAAAGACGACGTTTATCTCGCGGCGGGACGGTCTTTTACGGGAAGGGACTGGCGGGCGTGGGGCTTGAGCGGGAATTGCAAGCGAGGCGCGAGGTGGCTTTTCGCATGCCGAGGCGATTTTGGCACACACGGGGAGTGGGCCCGACGACGTTTACGGCAC